>NZ_SSOE01000064.1:0-25972 GCF_029871175.1 Pseudomonas sp. BN607 | reverse complement strand
GCCGTACCTGTGGGAGCGGGTTTACCCGCGAAAGGGCCGGCACAGGCAACTTCACTTGGACAGTTACCGCATCCCTTCCTCCCACAGGGAATAGCTCAATCCTGAGCCCTGCACCGTACCTGTGGGAGCGGGTTTACCCGCGAAAGGGCCGGCACAGGCAACTTCACTTGGACAGGTACCGCATCCCTTCCTCCAGCCCCTGCAAGGTCAGCGGGTACATCTTGTCCTCGATCAGGTCGCGTATCAGATGGGTCGAAGCGGTGTATTCCCAGGCTTGCTTGGGGTACGGGTTGATCCAGATGATCTTCTTGAATTTATCCATGAAGCGCTGCAGCCACACGTAACCGGCCTCTTCGTTCCAGTGCTCCACGCTGCCACCGGGCTGGGTGATTTCGTAGGGGGCCATGGCCGCATCGCCGACGAACACCACTTTGTAGTCGTCGCCGTACTTGTGCAGCAGGTCGAAGGTAGAATAGCGCTCCGAGGTGCGGCGCAGGTTGTTCTTCCACACCGACTCGTACACGCAGTTGTGGAAGTAGTAGTACTCCAGGTGCTTGAACTCGGTCTTGCAGGCCGAGAACAACTCCTCGCAAACCTTGACGTGGGCGTCCATCGAGCCGCCGATGTCGAACAGCAACAGCAGCTTCACCGTATTGCGCCGTTCCGGGCGCATCTGGATGTTCAGCAGCCCGGCGTCACGGGCGGTGTGGTCGATGGTGCCGTCGATGTCCAGCTCTTCGGCGGCGCCTTCACGGGCGAACTTGCGCAGCCGGCGCAGGGCCAGCTTGATGTTGCGCGTGCCCAGCTCGACCTGGTCGTCGAGGTTCTTGTACTCCCGCTGGTCCCACACCTTCACTGCCTTGCCCTGGCGCTTGCCGGCGTCGCCGACGCGGATGCCCTCGGGGTTGAAGCCGCCCGAGCCGAATGGACTGGTGCCGCCAGTGCCAATCCACTTGTTGCCGCCGGCATGGCGTTCCTTTTGCTCCTCGAGGCGTTTCTTGAATTCCTCGATCAGTTTGTCCAGGCCGCCCAGCGACTGGATCTGCGCACGCTCTTCATCGCTGAGCGAGCGCTCGAACTCCTTGCGCAGCCAGTCTTCCGGGATCAGCGCCTCAATGTGCCGGTCGAGGTTTTCCAGGCCCTTGAAGTAGGCAGCGAAGGCCCGGTCGAACTTGTCGAAGTGGCGTTCATCCTTCACCAGGATGGCGCGGGCGAGGTAATAGAATTCGTCCATGTCGGCGAATACCACGCGCTTTTGCAGGGCGTGGTGCAGGTCGAGCAGTTCACGCACCGACACCGGCACTTTGGCCGCGCGCATTTCATTGAACAGGTTGAGCAGCATGGCCCGGCTCCTGTCAGCGGTTGCCGCGCCGGCTCATGAAGGCCAGGCGTTCAAGCAGTTGCACATCCTGCTCGTTCTTTACCAGCGCGCCGGCCAGCGGCGGGATGGCCTTGGTCGGGTCGCGTTCGCGCAGCACCGCTTCACCGATGTTGTCGGCCATCAGCAGCTTGAGCCAGTCGACCAGCTCGGAGGTGGACGGTTTTTTCTTCAGGCCCGGCACTTTGCGCACGTCGAAGAACACGTCCAGCGCCTCGCTGACCAGCGACTGGCTGATGTTCGGGTAGTGCACGTCGACGATCTGCTGCAGGGTGTTGCGGTCCGGGAAGGCGATGTAGTGGAAGAAGCAGCGGCGCAGGAACGCGTCCGGCAGCTCCTTTTCGTTGTTCGAGGTAATGATGATGATCGGGCGCTGCTTCGCCTTGATGGTCTCGTCGATTTCATAGACGTAGAACTCCATCTTGTCGAGTTCCTGCAGCAGGTCGTTGGGGAACTCGATGTCAGCCTTGTCGATTTCATCGATCAGCAGGATGACCCGCTCCTCGGCCTCGAAGGCCTCCCACAGTTTGCCCTTCTTGAGGTAGTTGCGCACATCGTGGACCTTGTCCACGCCCAACTGCGAGTCGCGCAGGCGGCTGACCGCATCGTACTCATAGAGGCCCTGGTGAGCCTTGGTGGTGGACTTGATGTGCCAAGTGATCAGGCGTGCACCGAACGAGGCTGCCAGTTGCTCGGCGAGCATGGTCTTGCCGGTGCCGGGTTCGCCCTTGACCAGCAGTGGGCGTTCGAGGGTGATGGCCGCGTTTACTGCCAGTTTCAGGTCGTCTGTGGCGACGTAGTCGCGGGTGCCTTCGAACTTCATGGGCTTGGTCCTCTGCGGGTTGCCTGCCTTGGCCCTACCGCCGGCCAGCCAGAACGGGCAACACTTGATGGTGATTTGCCAACGACTATAACGCGAGCATGGGCAGCTGCAAACGCAGACCGGGTATTCAGTCCCTGAATGGCCCGTCACGTCCATTCAGTCAGACTTTGGCGCTGGTTGTTCATAGCGCGCATTGAACGCCTGGATAAACCCGTTGCGCAGGATCTGCAAGAACGCCTCGAACGCGCTGATGTTTTGCTTGTGCACGCTGCCACTGAGCTCTACCCGGGTTGCAAACTGGTTTTTCGGCTGGTTCTTCAACACCGTCTCGGTGGCCCCCACCAGTGCTTCCCACACCGAGCGGAAGAAGCCCTTGTCCTTTTCCGCGACGTCCTGCTGCCAGTCGAACACATCCACATCGCGCAGCAGCGGCTTGATGTAGCCGTTCAGTCGGCCGTTCTCCGCCTGGGCCTCGATCACCACGTCGCCATGCCCGGCATTGAAGTCGAATTTGCCGTAGGCGCTGGCGAAGTCGTTGAGCTTGCGCAGTTCGATACCGGTGGCGCGAAGGCGAAACTCGAAATCATCAAAGTCACTGAATGGGTCGAACGTGGCGCGGCTTTCCACCTTGGCGTCGCCTGCTATCAGCGCGGTGCCTTCAAAGCTGGCATCACGCCGGCCTTTCTGGTCGCGGACATTGGTCAGGTTGCGGATACTGGCGTCCAGCCGGGTGGCCTTGAGATCGACTGGCGGGCTGGAATTGAAGTTGCGAAAGGTCAGGGTGCCATTTTCGATGTGCACCTCGTTCAGGGTAATCGGCAGCAGCTTGTCCAGTTGTTGCCGCCAGTCGGTGCCCTGACCGGTTTGCGACGCCTGCTTGCTGCCGCCGTCGACGAAGTTCAGTTCGGGCCGGTCGAAGGTCACTTCGGCCACCACGGCCTGGTCGTAGATCAGCGAATGCCAGCTCACCGAAAGGTCGATCAGCGGTGCATCCAGCAACGGCACCGGCACCTTGCCGCTGGTCTTGACGATCTTCAGCCCGTTGATCTGGTAGGCGCCACGCCACCAGGCCAGGTCCACATCGGCTACCTGGCCACGGTAGTCGCCCATGTCCGCCAGTTTGTCGTTCAGGTAGTCGCGCACCAGGTAGGGCAGGGCCAGGTGCAACGCCACCAGCAGCGCAACCAGGCTGGCCAGGCCGATCAGCGGCCAGCGATAACGGGCTCTCATCGGGGTGTCTCCAAGGCAGGATGTGCGGTTGACCGCAATGCGCCCGGCTGAGTTCTAACAGGCTTTACGGGCCATCGGCCCGGGCTTACCCTTGAGGTCTTTCCCTGCTTGTTTTCATGCCAAGGACCCCTGCCATGAGCCGTATCTTTGCAGACAATGCCCACTCCATCGGCAATACGCCGCTGGTGCAGATCAACCGTATCGCCCCGCGCGGGGTAACCATCCTGGCCAAGATCGAAGGGCGCAACCCGGGCTATTCGGTCAAGTGCCGCATTGGCGCGAACATGGTGTGGGATGCCGAGAGCAGCGGCAAGCTCAAGCCGGGCATGACCATCGTCGAGCCGACCTCGGGCAACACCGGCATCGGCCTGGCGTTCGTCGCCGCCGCCCGTGGCTACAAGCTGATGCTCACCATGCCTGCCTCGATGAGCCTGGAGCGGCGCAAGGTGCTGAAGGCGCTGGGCGCCGAGCTGGTGCTGACCGACCCGGCCAAAGGCATGAAGGGCGCCATCGAGAAAGCCAACGAAATCGTCGCCTCCGACCCGGCCCAGTACTTCTTGCCTGGCCAGTTCGAAAACCCGGCCAACCCGGCCATTCACGAAAAGACCACTGGCCCGGAAATCTGGAACGACACCGACGGCGCGGTCGACGTGCTGGTGGCAGGCGTGGGTACCGGTGGCACCATCACCGGCGTATCGCGCTATATCAAGCATACCCAAGGCAAGGCGATCACTTCGGTCGCGGTAGAGCCGGTAGCCTCGCCGCTGATTACCCAGACCCTTGCCGGTGAAGAGCTCAAGCCCAGCCCGCACAAGATCCAGGGCATCGGTGCTGGCTTCGTGCCGCAAAACCTCGACCTGTCGATCGTCGACCAGGTGGTAACGGTAACCGACGAAGAATCCAAGGCCATGGCCATCCGCCTGATGCAGGAAGAGGGCATCCTCTGCGGCATTTCCTGTGGCGCAGCAATGGCTGCGGCCGTTCGCCTGGCGGAAAAGCCGGAAATGCAGGGTAAGACCATCGTCGTAATCCTGCCGGATTCCGGCGAGCGCTACCTGTCCAGCATGTTGTTCAGCGACCTGTTCAGCGAGCAGGAAAACCAGCAGTAATCGGCCTTGCCGCTGACGCCGCGCAATGTTCGGCGGCCAGGTTTATTGCAAAATCTTCATGAATGCGATCCCGCCCGGGCTGTTTTTACCTCGGCGGGATCGGTTTATGATGGCAGGATGATTTTCCGGAGAGCAGGCCGCGCAGCCCTGGCTCTTCTCCAAGGAGTGAAAGCATGACCTTTTCCTTTGCAGCCAAGGCGGGTGTCTTGCTGGTGTTTTTCGGCAGTGTGCTGTTCGTGCACCTGCGCGGCAAGGCTCGCCTGCCGGTGTTGCGCCAGTTCGTCAACCATTCGGCGCTGTTTGCCCCGTATAACGCCTTGATGTACCTGTTCTCCGGCGTGCCGTCCAAGCCTTACCTGGACCGGCAGCGTTTCCCCGAGCTGGATGTGCTGAAGGACAACTGGCAGGAAATCCGCGAGGAGGCCATGCGTCTGTTCGACGAGGGCTACATTCGCGCTGCCGAAAAAGACAACGACGCCGGTTTCGGTTCGTTCTTCAAAAAGGGCTGGAAGCGCTTTTACCTGAAATGGTACGACAAGCCCCTGCCTTCGGCCGAAACCCTGTGCCCGCGTACTGTCGAACTGGTCAGCAGTATCCCCAACGTCAAGGGTGCGATGTTCGCCCTGCTGCCCGGCGGTAGCCATCTCAACCCGCACCGCGACCCCTTTGCCGGTTCGCTGCGCTACCACCTGGGGCTGTCCACCCCGAACTCCGACGCCTGCCGCATCTACGTCGATGGTGAGCAGTACGCCTGGCGTGACGGCGAAGACGTGATGTTCGACGAAACCTATGTGCACTGGGTCAAGAACGAGACCGATGTCACCCGGGTGATCCTGTTCTGCGACATCGAACGCCCGCTGAGCAGCCCGCTGATGACCCGTATCAACCGCAAGGTCAGCGCCTTCCTGGGCCGCGCTACCGCGCCGCAGAACACCGATGACGAGCGTGTGGGCGGGATCAACCAGGCGTATGCCTGGAGCAAGCGCTTCAGCAACAAGATCAGCACCCACGTGAAGCAGTTCAAGCGCGCCAACCCCAAGGCCTACCGCGTACTGCGGCCCGTGCTGGCGGTGGTGGTGGCTTACCTGCTTTACCGCTGGTTGTTCTAAGGCAGGCCTGGGCGCTTCGCGGGTAGACCCGCTCCCACCAGGACCGCGCCAACTTTGCACCCTGCGCGGTCCCCGTGGCGGCGGGCTTGCCCGCGAAGGGGCCGGATCAGGCTGTTGCCCAACCCTCGATTCACCGCTATATTCCAGAACACCTACCTTCTTCGAAGACCGACCCGATCATGCCAGCCAAACCTTCCACCACACGCTTTGCCATCGCGCCAGTCGCGGGCATGGTCGTGCGTGGCAGCCAGCAGCCGGTCATGATCAGTCACTACCCACCACCTGTCAGTGGCGTTGTAGGCGGCGTAGCTCCGCCGCTTTGCTTGGTCGTGCTGGGCTGAGCGGCTTCTTGCCGCAGCCTTTCGCACACGCAACCTACTGAACACGGTCGGCGCCTTCCTCCGCTGAAGCGCACGCTGGCCGTCTGGCTTCTTCGCCTTATACCAGGTGGCAATACATGTCTGTTTTCAACAAAGCATCCATGGCCTCGGCGGCCACTACCAGCCTGTTCGTACTGCTGTGGAGCAGCGGCGCGATCGTCTCCAAGCTGGGCCTGGCGCATGCCAGCCCGTTCGCATTCCTGTTGTTGCGCTCGGCCCTGGCCCTGGCTGGCCTGCTGCTGATCGGGCCGTTACTGGGGTTGCGCTGGCCGCGCAGTCGCGGGGCCATCCTGCGCGCCCTGGGAACCGGCTGTGTGCTGCTGGGCGCTTACCAGATCTTCTACCTGTTAGCGCTCAACACCCATGTCACCCCCGGCGTAATGGCCACGGTCATGGGCGTGCAACCGATCCTTACCGTGGTACTGATGGAGCGCCAGCGTTCCTGGAGCCGGTTGTTCGGCTTGGGCCTGGGGCTTGGCGGACTGGTGATGGTGGTCTACCAAGGCATCAACCTGGGTGGGGTATCGCTGCTCGGCATGCTGTTCGCACTGTTGGCGCTGGCCAGCATGACCTTTGGCTCGATCCTGCAGAAGCGCATTACCGACAACCCAATGGGTACGCTGCCATTGCAGTACATCGCCGGCTTCGCCCTGTGCGCGGTGTTCGCACCGCTGCAACCGCTGCACGTGGAGTGGACCGGCGGCTTCGTCGGCGCGCTGTTGTGGATGGGGCTGGTGGTGTCGCTGCTGGCGACCCTGTTGCTGTATCGGTTGATCGCCAAGGGCAACCTGGTCAACGTCACCAGCTTGTTCTACCTGGTGCCGGCGGTGACTGCGGTGATGGACTTGCTGATCTTCGGTAACCGACTGGCGCCGCTGAGCCTGCTGGGCATGGGGCTGATCGTGATCGGCCTGCTGTTCGTGTTCCGCAAGCCGGCGGCGCGGCTGGCCGAGGCGTAACGCCTAGCGGAATTCTTCGGGGATGGTGTGGCGCAACACGCCTTCCTCGAAGTCCAGGGTGCCGGCTTCGCGCTGGGTCAGCAGGTAGTAGAGCAGGGTGTCGAGGGCGAGCGCTGGCGGGACTTCGACGGCCAGCATTCTCACGGCCGGTTCGGCCTGGCACGGGCAGCCGAACTCTTCGATGGCCGTGCGTACCTGTTCCAGTTCGGCGGCGGTCTTCACCCGAACGCGAAACACCGAAGCGCCACCGCTCTGTTGCAGGGCAGCGAACCAGGATTGCTCACCGTCCTCGGTGGTGTCGATGATGTCGCCGGGAGCGATACCGTAGGTGTAAAAGGGCAGGCTATCGACCTGGAAGCCCGTTGCGGTGCGTTTTGCCCACAGGCCTTCGACCGAGGCCGGCGGGTAGCCGTGGGCGTCCTGCTCAAGGCGCCAGAGCACGATCTTGTAGTCGGAGGGCATGAGGTGACAGGTGAGTTGAATGGGGGCTTATCCTAAAGCCGTTTTGTCGCCCTGTCTGCGATATTCTTGAACCCGCACTGTTCGGCATACGCAGGGCTGTTGCAGAAGCCGCCTTGCGTCGCGAAAGGGGCGCAAAGCGCCCCCAGCGATTCAGAAGTAATAGCCGATGTTGATGTTGGTCCGGTAATACCAGTCATTGCTGCCCACCGAGCTGGTGCTGGTCCACCCAGTGCCGTTCTCCGCCCCACCAAACGGGTTGGCATTGCGCGCCCAGGTCAGGTCGACCCAGGCCATGACCGGCATTGCCAGGAACTGCATGCCCACGGTGAACATCTGTGAATCATCCCAGTCGTGCTTGTCCTTCATCATTCGGCTGTAGTCGGTGTACAGCTTGACCTTCTTGAGCCGCCCCAAGCCCGGCGTGTACACGTCATAACCGACGTTGAGCGCGGCAATGGTCGCCTTCGACGCGATCAGGTAGGCCGGGGTCAGGCCGTTGCCGCCCATCAGCACCGCGTCGTCGCTGACACCCGCCGGGTTACGCGGATCGTACGCGTAGCGGATGGCCTGGCCGGTGACCGTCCAGTTGCCGCGGTTGACCAGTGCATGCACACCTGCTGCCCAGTAGTCGCCATCGTCATGGGTGGTGGCGTTATACAGTTCGGCAGTGGCCAGCGACGCGCCGAGTTCGGTCTTCCAGCCGTCGCCGTTGAAGGTGCGGGCGATGCGGGCATTGACCTGGTTGCGCTTTTCGTTGTCCTGGCGCGACTGGGTGATGGCCACGGCATTGTCGTCCAGGTCGCTGAAGCGGCCGACTTCAGGCGAGTAGCGGATGCCCGTTGGCAGCATGCGTGGGAAGTAACCCAGCTGCAGGTCCCAGGCACTGTCCTTGTAGCTGTATTTCACCCCCGTACCTGCGCTGACGCCGTAGCCCATGAAGAACGGGATGTGGTAGCTCCAGCCGAACTGTGGGTAGGGCTCAAGACCGAAGGGCTTGAAAGGTGCGCCCAGTTGCAGGTTGGACTCGGGGTTGATGCGGTAGCCGACGAAGCCGCGGTCGATGGCATGCTTGCCGTCGTCCTGGAACCAGTAGCCGACATCACTGAACAGCCGGCGGTGGCTGGCCTGAACATCGAGGCGGAAGGTGTCGAAGAGGAAGCGGCCATTGTTCTCCGTGGTGTCCCAGTGCTCGTCGCGATAGTTCACGCGCAGGGCGCCGCCGATGTCGAGGCTGCTCTGGCCGTCGTCGCTGCGCCAGGCGATATGCGGGAACGGCTTGCGTGTGCTGGGCGGCTGATCGGGTGCCGCCGGGCCGGGTTCGGAGGCCAGGGTAGAGCTGGTGGTGACGAGCAGACCAAGGGTGATCAGGTATCTGTTCATGTTGTGCCCTGCAAGGTGGGAGCAGCTTTCGCAGGCAGCAGCAGGCCCTCACCGCCTTGAGGGGTGTTTTGAGGGATGGCTGGAAGCGAGAACTGAGGGTGGTGTTATCGTTCTGGTTTTGCGGTTGTCTGCACTGGCCCCTTCGCGGGCAAGCCCGCGAAGAACCCATCATTGTTTCAGAGGTCGAGCACCAGGCGCCGGCTCTTGCAGCCCGACACACAGACCATCATTGACCCATTGGCCGCACGTTCGGCCTTGCTCAGCACGCCGTCGCGGTGGTCGATATCGCCTTCCAGTACCCGTGTCTCGCACGAGCCACACACGCCTTCACGGCAGCTATGGTCGATATCGCAACCGGCCTCGAGCAACACGTCCAGCAGGTTCAGGCCAGGTTCCACACTCAGCGTCTTGCCACTTTTGCTCAATTCGACGCTGTAGTGGTCCAGGGCATCTGCAGCCGCTGCCACTTCCACGGCGGTAAAGCGCTCGATATGCGCGTTTGCATACCCCAGCTGCTCGCACACTGCCTCGAACGCGTCGAGCATTGGCGTGGGCCCGCAGCAGTAGAGGTGCGTGTCGGGGCTGCGCCCTGCCAGGTAGTGAGCCAGGTCCGGCAAGCTGCCTTTCTCGTCGTTGAAGTGGTACACCACCTTCGCCCCCAGTTCCGCCAGCGGTTCAAGCAATGCTGCCTCACGCCGCGAGCGGGCACAGTAGATCAACTCGGCCGAGCGCCCGGATGCCAGCAGCTGGCGGAACATGCAGTAGATCGGTGTGATGCCGATGCCGCCGGCCACCAACACACTGTGGCTGGCGCGGGTGTCGAGGGCGAAGTTGTTGCGCGGCTGGGAGATGATCAGCTGCGTGCCCACGCGCAGTTGCTCGTGCACGTAGCGCGAGCCGCCGCGGCTGCTGCGGTCGCGCAGAATGCCGACCACGTAGCGGCCTTGGTCGCTGGGCGAATTGAGCAGCGAATAGCTGCGCACCAGGCCGTTTGGCAGGTGCAGGTCGATGTGCGCGCCAGCCTCGAACGGGGCGAACACCGTGTCGCCCCAGGGCCGCAGCTCGACGCTGATGATACCGTCGGCCTCATGGCGCAGGGTATGTACCAGCGCGCTGACTGTGGATGCGTTGGACATCGCTCACCTCACGGCAGTTGTCGGGTTTCGATCAGGGCCAGCTGTTCCTTGGCCTTGCCTTTCAGGTAGCGGCGCAGACGCACCACGCCGAGGTCATGCTGGTACAGGTTCTCGCGCTGGTTGGCATCAGGCTCCATGAATTCCAGCAGCACTCGGTCCTGCTCCAGCACCGCCCAGTGGCGTGCTTCCAGGCGGTTCTTGTAGAGGAAGCGCCAGGTATCGCGTAGCCAGCCGCTCAGCGGCCGTGCCCGCCAGTGGAATACCGCCGACAGTGCGCGGCTGCTCGGCGTGTAGCTGCCGATGATGGTGAAGTTGCCGCCCGGCCCGCCGGTTTTCGGGTAGGGGATTTCCAGGCGCAGCCAGTGGCAGCCGTTGTCGAGGAACTCGGTCCAGTCGAAGTTGACCCCGCGCTGGCCTTCCTTCTCGAAGACAAAGCCTTGCTCGGTGTCGCGGGTGACGAACCTAGCGGTGGCCTCGCCCTCGCTCATCGAGTGCGACATTTTGTGCAGGTAGGTGCCGTGCATCGGGTCCATGACGTTGTCGAGTACATAGCGGTAGTCGCCTTTCCACTCGGTGTAGCAAAGGAAGCTGCTCCATTCGGGCGAGGTCAGCTGCTCGGGCAGCACCAGTTCAGGCGGTGTGTCCAGGTGAGGGTCGGTGGCGTTGAACAGGAAGATCGCCCCGGCCGCCTCGCGGGTGTGGAACATTCGCGTCGGCCGGCTGCCTTCAAGCTTGCAGCCCGGGCTGCCGGGCACCTTGGTGACGGTGCCGTCGCAGCGTACTTCGACGCCGTGGTAAGGGCACTGCAGGCGGTCGCCCAGTACCGGGCCCTGGGACAGCGGTGCACCGCGGTGCGGGCAGTGGTCCTCGAGGGCGTGTACGTGGCCATCGTTGTCGCGCCACAGGGCGATCTTGTAGCCCAGACGGCGGATCGACCTTGGCCGTTCGCCAAGCAGCTCCGACGGCAGGACCGGGAACCAGAGGTCTTTCAGGCCATTGGCCAGATGGTGTTCAACAGGGTCGACGGTTACATGCATGTTCATCTTGTTCTGCCTCCAGCGGGTCACTCGCCCAGCCGTGCCATCAGGGTTTTGAATGCGTCTTCGGTCCATTCGCCGCTGGTCAGCGGGCAGGGCGGGCCGGCCAGGTTAAGGTGGGCGAGCAGTTCGCCCAGCTGGCTCACGCCGTTGCCGTAGGCGCGCTCGATGGAGTCGCCGAGCAGGTCCTCGAACGGCGTGTTGGGGCGCTTGCGCGCCTGGTGGGGTTGCAGGTAAAGCTCGGTGCTGCTCATGGAGTGGCCCTCAATCGTTCTTCGGTTTGTCGGTGAGGAATTTGCCTTGCGGCGCTTCAGCGTGCTGCTGGCGCCGGGTGTTGCCGTCGATGCCGCCAGCGATCGCCCACTCGGCGAACACCGTCGGCCCCGGTTCGAATTCGCGGGGTTGCCAGTCGGCGGTCAGCTGGTCCTCGTCGGCGTAGTACTCCACCAGGGCGCCTGCCGGATTCTTGAAGTACCAGAAGAACGCCGACGACACCGGGTGGCGGCCCGGGCCGATCTCGGTAGCCCAGCCACAACGCGAGATATGCATGCCGCCGCCAAACACTTCGTGCAGGTCGCGCACGGTGAACGCCACGTGGTTGAGCCCGGCGCGCGGGGCCGGCAGCTGCAGCATGAACAGGTCGTGGTGGCCGCCTTCCTCGGCCGTGCGCAGGAAGGCCCCGCGATTCGGGTAGCGGTCCGAGGCCTGGAAGCCGAAGCGCTCGTGGTAGAAGGCTTCGCAGGCGTTGACGTCGGTGACGAAGAACACCACGTGGCCGACTTCGATTGGCGTGGCGCGCTCGTAGACCGGCGCCGGCTTGTTGATGCGGCCCTTGGTCTGCCAGGTGTTGTGGCCGCTGCATTCCAGCTCCAGCGGGCGCTTGCGGGTCACCTGCAGGCGGATCGCCAGGCCGTTGGGGTCGGTGCAGCCGATACGGCCATTGCCTTCGACGAAACCCGGGTCGTTGGCGATGCGCTGGCTGTACAGGGCAAGGTCGGCTTGGCTTTCCACGCCCCAGACCACTTCGCGTACGGTCGAGCCCGGCTCGATGGCCGGCGGCAGGCCGGGTTTGTCAGTCCTTGCCAGGACCACGCGGCAGCCATTGAGGGTTTCGAAGACGATTTCATCGTCAGCAGCACTGACCTGAATCAGGCCCCAGTCGCTGAAGAAACGGGCGCTGGTGGCCAGGTCCTCCACGCCGTAGGTGACTTCGTCGATGCCCAATACGCTCATTGCCCTGCCTCCACGCCGGCCCAGGCCAGCGGCTGTTCGTTCATGCCCCAGTAGAGGCTTTTCTGTTCCATGTACTGCAGGATGCCCAGGCGGCCTTTCTCGCGGCCCAGGCCGCTGTCACGCCAGCCGCCGAAGGGTGTCGAGATGGAAAACTGCTTGTAGGTATTGATCCACACCGTACCGGCCTGCAGCTTGCGCCCTAGTGCCCAGGCGCGCTTGTAGTCGCGGCTCCAGATGCCAGCGGCCAAGGCATAGAGGCTGTCGTTTGCCTGTTCGACCAGCGCTTGCTCGTCATCGAAAGGCATGGCCACCAGCACCGGCCCGAAGATTTCTTCCTGGCACACCTGCTGCTGGTTGCCCAGGCCCTCGAGAATGGTCGGCGGGTAGAAGAACCCCTGATCGAACAGGCCGCCGGCCGGGCGTTGGCCACCCAGGCGCAGGCGGCCCCCTTCGGCCAGGCCGAGGGCCACGTAACGCTCCACCGACTCGCGGTGCGCGGCGCTGATCAGCGGGCCCATCTGCGTGCGCTCGTCGGCTGGGTCGCCCATGCGCAGCTGCGCGGCGGCGGCGGTCAGGCGGGCCATGAACGGCTCGTACAAGGGGCGGGCGACGAAAAGCCGGGATCCGGCGATGCAGGCTTCGCCCGAGGAACTGAAGATGCCGTAGAGCACCCCGGCTACCGCGTGGTCGAGGTCGGCGTCATCCAGCACGATGGTCGGCGATTTGCCGCCCAGCTCCAGTGACACCGGCATCATCTTGTCGGCGGCGATGTGAGCAATGTGCTTGCCGGTGCTGGTGCCGCCGGTGAACGACACGCGCTTGACCAGTGGGTGGCGGGTCAGCGCGTCGCCGAGCAGCGAACCCTTGCCCGGCAGCACGCTGATCAGCCCCTTGGGCAGGCCGGCGTCGTCACAGATGCGCGCCAGTTGCAGGGCCAGCAGCGGGGTGATTTCCGCCGGTTTGATCACCACGGCATTACCCGCAGCCAAGGCAGGGGCGACTTTCTGCGCTTCGCTGGCGATCGGCGAGTTCCACGGCGTGATCGCCGCGACCACGCCCATCGGCTCGTACACACTCATGCTGACAAAATCGCCACGTGACGGGGTGATGGTTTCTTCCAGGGTTTCGCAGGCAGCAGCGAAGAACTGGAAGGTACCGGCGGCGCTGGCGACCAGCGCGCGGGTCTCTGCGATCGGCTTGCCGTTGTCCTGGCGTTGCAGCTGCGCCAGCTCCTCGGCGCGCTCGCGGATCAGCCCAGCGATGCGGTACAGGACTGCAGCGCGTTCGTGGGGTTTGCGCTGCGCCCAGCCGCTGTGCAGGAAGGCCTTGTGCGCGCCCTGCACGGCGGCCTCGACGTCGTCCAGGCTGGCAGCATTCAGCCAGGCTACCGGCTCACCCGTGGCCGGGTAGCAGGTGGCGTAGCGCGTGCCGCCGCCCAGGCGCCAGGTGCCGGCGATGCACACCGGTAAGGTTTGTTCCAGAGTCATGGCGATCTCCTAGATGGAAATGGCATGGGCATGGTTGCCCAGTGCGCGGACCACGCTGTAGACGGTCAGCGCCGAGGTTTTCGGGTTGGCCTGCAACGGCTTGCCGCGCAAGCTGATTTCGAAGCCGCCGAAGGTCCCGCGGGCCTTGACCTGGTGCACGTTATCTTCGCTGTGCGGGTCGGCGACCAGGGTCACCCAGGTGCGGTCCAGGCCAAGCCCGGCCAGTGACAGGGTGGCTGCGACGTTGGCGTTCTTCGGGTACAAGCGGGCGGCTTCTCGCGCACTGCCCTGGAAGATCACCGTAGCCTCGCGCAGGCTGTCGAGGGCGCAGGCCTGCTCTGCCGGGGTGTCCTTCCAGGCCCGGGCCGGCTTGCGCCCGGTGTACTCCACGCTGTCCAGACCGCCGACTCTGGCAGCCGACAGCGCATCAATGGCACCGATGGCGCCGGGCAGCAGCTCGATGCGCGTGTCGCCGCGCGCCGCTGCCGCTTCCAGGCGCTCGACCAGGCCCGCCTCGGACAACGCACCGACCGAGACCACCAGGCATGGGATGCCACGCTCCAGCGCCGGTAGCACGTGCTGTTCGACGGCGCGGTGACCGGCGCACTCCAGCAGCAGGTCGGGGCGGGCGTCCGCCGCCAGCCCGGTCAGCACCTGCGGCGGCCGGCGCAGGCGGGCCAGGCGCTGCCTGACCAGCGCTTCGGAGCCGGGCGAGGCGATGACCGTGTCTACCTGCATGTGTTGGTCATGCTCCAGCAGTTCCAGCACGGCCACGCCGATGGCGCCACAGCCGATCATGGTGATATGCAGCATGGGCGGGTCCTCAGGCGGCGGTGGCTTTCTGCGAGCGGGTTTCGCTGTTAGGCGGGCCGGCGAAGCGGGTGGCGAATGGGCCGACACTGAGCATGTCGACTTCCAGCAGGAACGGCCCATCGCTGCCCAGCGCGCCGTCGAGCACTGCGCCGAAATCCTTGAGGTCGCGTACCAGGCCGTGTTTCAGTCCCAGGGACTCGGCGAGCTTGGCGTAGTCGGGCGTGTGCAGCTCGACGTAGGCATGGCGGGCGCCGTAGATGGCGTCCTGGATATTGCGGATCACCCCGTAGCGCTGGTCGTTCATCAGCAGAATCACTACGTTGGCTTTTTCCTGCACCAGGGTTGCCAGCTCGCCCAGGTTGAGGATGAAGCCACCGTCGCCGGCCAGGGCGAACACTTTGCGCCCCGGTGCGGTCTCGGCGGCGGCGATGGCGGCGCCGATGCCCATGGCCAGGCCTTGGCCGATGCCGCCACCCAGGGCATGCACGCCGGCTTGCGGGTGGTAGAGATTGAGCAGGCGGTTGCCCCAGATGCTGTTGGACAGGGTCACGTCGCGTACCCAGGTGAAGTTGCGCCCGGTCTGCGCCTGCAACTGCTCGACCATGGCCGAGTAAGGGCCGAGGTCAGCCACCAGCTGCTTGCGCGACTCAGCGCGCACGGCCTTCAGTTCGGCCATGAACGCCGGGTCGATGTTCAGGCGGCCCTGCAGGCGGTCGGCCAGGCCCTCCAGGGCCAGCGCGGCGTCACCGCAGATGAACAGGTCGCTGGGGTAGCTGCGGCCTTCGATGGCCGGGTTGGCGTCGATGCGCAGGGTGGTGCGTGGCAGTTTCAGGGCGTACTTGAAGGTTTCGTTGCTGCGCAGGCGCGAGCCGGCGACCACCAGTGCGTCACAGGTCTGCATGAAACCTTCGACCAGCTTGTTCTGCGAGAACGCGCCCAGGCAGCGTTCGTCGTCTTCGTTGACCACGCCACGGCCCTGGGTCGAGGTGATCACTCCGACGCCCATGTCCAGCAGGCGCTTGACCTGCACACCGGCATGCCGGGCGCCGCCGCCTAGCCAGAGCAGGGGCCGGGTGGCGCTGGCCAGGCGTTCGGCGACCAGGTCCAGGGCTTCCGGGGCCGGTGCGGCGACCGGGATCGGCAGTGGCGACAGGTCGCCGGGCATCGGGATCAATGCTGACTGGATGTCGATCGGGATCTCCACACTGACCGGTCCGGTGGGCGCAGTGAGGGCAGTCTGCACGGCCAGCTTGAGGGTGCTCAGTGCGGTTTCCACGCTGCGCACGCGGAACGCCGCCTTGGACACCGCCTTGAGCATGGTCAGCTGGTCGCGGGCTTCGTGGATGTAAGCCAGTTCCTGGTCCAGGTAGGGGGTTTCGATCTGCCCGGTGATATGCAGCAGCGGGGTGCCGGCCGTGAGCGCCTCGACCATGGCCCCGGCGGCGTTGCCTGCGGCGGTACCGGTGGAGGTCAGGCACACGCCCAGGCCGCCGACGCTGCGGGCATAGGCATCGGCCATGTTGGTGGCACCGGCTTCGCCACGGGCCATCACGAAACGAATGTTGCCACGCA
The DNA here is from genome assembly GCF_029871175.1 of Pseudomonas sp. BN607. Taxonomy (NCBI): domain Bacteria; kingdom Pseudomonadati; phylum Pseudomonadota; class Gammaproteobacteria; order Pseudomonadales; family Pseudomonadaceae; genus Pseudomonas; species Pseudomonas sp. BN607. Next base: position 9,864 of record NZ_SSOE01000064.1, on the reverse strand, counting down.
CGGCAAAGGCGTCGAGGATCGGCATGTTGTGGATCGAGATTACGCCGAACGCGGCCTTGACCTCGCACTGTTCGAGGAACGCGGTGATCACGGCACCGACGGTGACGGTGTTTTCGTTACGCATGGCGGGACAAGCCTCCAGAAACATCGATATGACTGCCAGTGGTGTAGGACGACAATGGCGAAGCGAGGAACAGGATGGCCTGGGCGGCTTCCTTGGGCAGGCCCAGGCGGCCCAGCGGGATCTGCTTGCGACGGGCCAGGTGGGCGGTCCATTGCGCCCAGTCCAGCGCACGCTCGTCACGGGCCTCGAAGCGCCGCCGCCACTGCCCGGACTCGACCAGGCCGATGAGGATGCCGTTGACCCGGATACCCTGTTCGGCGAATTCGAAAGCCATCGAGCGCACCAGGTTCTTCAGCCCGGCGCGAGCCGCCGAGGTGGCCACCATGTGGGGTTCGGGCTGGCTGGCCAGCAACGAGTTGACGCATACGATCGATGCACCGGGCTGGCCTTGCAGCTGAGCTGTGAAGGCACGCACCGGGTTGATGACCGAGAAGAACTTGAGCTGCAGCTCTTCGGTCCAGGCGGCATCGCTGGTATCGGCGAAGGTCGAGACGCGGCCTTGGCCGGCGTTGTTGATCAGCACCTGTGCCGGGCCCAGTGCGTCCTGGCTGGCGGCGGCGAAGGCCTGAACGGCTTCGGCGTCGAGCACGTCGCACACCTGGGCTAGCAACTGGGCCTGCGGAAAGCGCTGGCGCAGGCTGGCTTCGGTACTGCGCAGGCGGTCCTCGCTACGGCCGCAGAAAGCCACGCGGGCGCCGGCGTCGAGCAGTAGCTCGACGCAGGCAAGGCCGATGCCGGACGAGCCGCCGGTAACAATGGCGGTACTGTCGTGCAGTTGGTAGAGGTTCATGTTCAGTCCCTCATCAGCGCGGTGACCTGGCCTGCGCCCGGTCGGTAGTTGAGCAGCCGCGACAGCTCGTCGGCGCTGCCGCGCACCTGGCCCAGCAGGCTGTCGAAGTTGATGTGGCCCACCTGTGCCGTGGGAATGGTCAGGCCCAGCGCGGCAGCTACCCGGCCACTGGCATCGCGCACTGGCGAGGCCAGGGTGGAGATGGTCGATTCGAAGAAGCCCTCGCCGTGCACATAGCCGCGCAGACGGTCGGCCTGGACCAGGTCGAACAGCTCCATTACCGTTTTCGGCGTGCTCGGGGAATGCCGTTCGAGATGTTCCTCGGGGTATAGATCGCGCAGTTCGGCCAGGCTCAGGTCGGCCAGCAACACGCGCCCCAGCACTGTGGCGTGGGCCGGCAGGCGGGTGCCGACGGTAACCGCGCTGGAGAACACCGAGGGTGGCGAGACCTTGGCCACATACACGATCGAACGGCCATCGCGCACCACCAGGTTGCTGGGGTAATTGAGGTGGTCGCACAGCCGCGCCAGAATGGGTTGGCCCAGTTCGGTCAGCTCCAGCGAGGCCAGGTATTCGAAGCCCAGGCGCAATACCGACATGCCCAGGCGGTACTCGTTGCCGCTGCGTGTGACGAACCCCATGGCTTCCAGGGTGCTCAGCAGGCGGAAGATGGTCGAGCGCGGCAGGGCCAGGCGGCGGGCCAGCTCGGGGGCGGTCAGGGTGCGGTTCTGCCGGCTGAATTCACACAGCAGCAACAGGCCACGCTCAAGGCCCGGGACGGTGTAGCGGTCCTGATTGTCCTTCATGGCATCCGTATCGTTCATTGCACGCTACCTGTGAAAGAGGTGTCCAGTGCCCAGGCCAGGCGCCCGGTCACCGTTTCGGGTTGTTCGATGGCGCAGGCATGGCCTGCGCCGTTGATCAGGTGGAACGGCGCGGCGAGGGCCTGGGCAAGTGCCCGGCAGTCGTCGGCGGGGGTGATGCTGTCGGCGCTGCCGCAGTGCACCTGGCATGGCACATGCTGCTCGCGGTAACGCAGCAGGTCGTCGCCGCACAGCAGTTCGATGGCCTGGCGATAACCTGTCGGGTTGAGCCGCGCCATGTTCCACTGCACCCACGCCACGGCGCTGGCCCTGGCAGTGGCTGATACCAACCGGGCGCTGCGCGCTTCGGCGAGCTGGGCGATGCCCAGCGTGGCCAGGTCGTGCAGGCGCTTGTCGCGCACCGCCTGCCCTTGCTCAGGCCGGGCGCCGTAGCCGCGGGCCGGGCTCAACAGCACCAGTTCGCTGACCCGCGCTGGGTGGCGCTGGGCAAAGGCCGCGGCGATCATTGCACCGAGCGAATGGCCGACCAGCACGCAGCGTTCGACGGCCAGCGCGTCGAGCAGGTCGGCCAGGCGTGTGGCGTAATCGCTGGCCCGTGGCCTGGCCATCGGCAATGGCGCGGACTGGCCATAGCCGGGGGCATCCCATGCGATCACTCGGGCTTGGGGGCACAGGCCGAGGGCCACCTGCAGCCAGCTCGCCGCGCCCGAGCCGATGCCATGCAGCAGCACGATCGCATCGCCCTGGCCGGCCTCGCGGAGCGCCTGCAGGCCATCGCCCAGTTGCAGCAGGCGTTCGCCGAACTGGTGCTGGAGCTGGCTGACGTAGGTGTCGGTGAGCGCTGGCATGGGCTTAACCGCGCTTGATCGAGGCCAGCGGGTGAGCTGGCGGGTAAGTGGGGGTGACCGGTTTCTTTGCGCCGAGCATCACGCACATCAGCGCGTCTTCGTCGCCGATGTTGATCTCTTCGCGGTACACCCCTGGTGGCACGGAAATCAGGTCGCGGTCGGTAAGGATGGTCTCGAAGCGTTCGCCGTCCTTCTCGATCACCACCTTCAACTTGCCGCGCAGCACAAAGAACACTTCCTCGACGTCGGTATGCAGATGGGGCGGCCCCTCGTGGCCGGCCGGGATGACCATGGTCGAGAAGGTGAAGTGCTCGGACGGGATGGTGTTCATGTCGCTGCCGACGCCGGTACCGCCGGTGCCCACGTAGCGCATCTGCGCGCGGCGGAACTTGGGGTCGTAGTCGGCCTGGAACTTCAGCGCGTCCCAGTCGTAGCGGCGGGTTTCATAGCGGGCGATGCGGGTTTGCATCCACGCGGCCAGGTCGCTGCCTGCCGGTTGTTCCCAGGTCTTCGGCGCTTGCTGTGGTACGGAAAGATCGTTCATGGCGGTCTCCTTTGCTCAGGGCATGACGAACCCGCCGTTGACCGGCAGGGTTTGTCCAGTAATGAAGCGCGACAGGTCAGACAGGGCGAACAGTACGGCCCCACTGACGTCGTCAGGCAGTTGTGGGCGCTGGATGGCCCGTTGGTCGACGTAAAGGCGGTGGCGGGCTTCCGGCACGTAGGCAGTGGCTTCGACCTGTACCAAGCCTGGGGCGATGGCGTTGATGGTGATGCGGTCGCCGCCCAGCTCGCGTGCCAGGCTGCGGGTCATGGCGATCAGTGCGCCCTTGCTGGCCACATAGGCCAGCAGGTTCGGCGCGCCCCACAGCGGGGTGTCCGAGGCGAGGTTGACGATCGCCCCGCGGCCGCTTGCGCGCAATGCTGGCAGGGCGGCACGGGTCATCAGCCAGGTACCGCGCACGTTCACCTGCATCACTTGGTCCCAGGTCTCGATGTCCAATTCTTCGCAGCTTTTGCCGCCTGAGTTGGTGATCGAGGCGTTGTTCACCAGGCCATCGAGGCCGCCCAGGCGTTCGACGCTGCGTTCGATGCAGCGGGTGATCGAGGCCGGGTCGGCGAGGTCGAGGCTGACCCCGCTGACGTCCAGGCCTTGAGCGCTCAGCTCGCAGGCGGCCTGTTGCACGCGGCCGGCGAGGATATCGGCGATCACCACCCTGGCACCGGCCTGGGCAATGGCCTGGGCGAAGGCGAAGCCCAGGCCGCGGGCACCACCGGTGACCAGCACGCGGCGGCCTTCGAGGAGGTTGTGATAGGTCATCAGGAAGTACTCAGCATGGCTTTTGGGAGGTAGTGCAGCACGCGTTTCTCGGCCCAGACCACGGCGCCGTAGGCCAGCACGCCGATCAGGGTGAGCATGACGATGGCCACGAACACACCGGCGGTATTGCCCTGGCCTTCGGCGTCCACCAGCAGGAAGCCCAGGCCCTGGTTGCCACCGACCAGTTCACCGACGGTGACGCCGATCACCGCCAGGGTCGAGGCGATGCGCAGGCCGGAGAACAGCGCAGCCATGGCCGAGGGAAACTCCACCAGGCGGAAGATCTGCCAGCGGCTGGCGTTCATGGTGCGCACCAGGTTGATCATGTCCGGGTCCACGGTGCGGATGGCCGAGAGCACGTTGATCATCACCGGGAAGAACACGATGAGGATGGCGATGAGGATCTTCGGGTAGATGGTGTAACCCAGCCACATCACGAACAGCGGGGCGAACGCCACCTTGGGGGCGATCTGCAGGGCCAGGATGTACGGCGAGAGCATGGCCTCGGCCGACGGCGACAGGCCCAGCGCGACACCGATCGACACGCCGAGCAGTGCGCCGAGGGCGAAGCCAACGATGATTTCGAACGCGGTGATCAAGGTGTGCTCGAGCAAGCTGCTGCCCTGCCACATCAGCGCACTCTCTTCGACCACGCGGCTGAGCGGTGGCATGACGAACTCGGGCATGCCCAGCAGGCGCGGGCCCCATTGCCAGAGCAACAGGAACAACAACAGCAGGGCAAAGCTGCCGAGCACGGAGGTGTTGAGGTTTTTCATCAGGGGTTACCTTGGTTGCCGGGGCTTCACTTGGCTGCGGTCTGGGTGTCGATGAACTGGTTGCTGTAGAGCTCGTCGAGTGGCGACTCGCGGGGCACGATGCCTTCGCTGACGTAGAACCTGCGCACGCTGTCGAGGCGCGCCGGGTCGATGCGCCCGGGCACCGGCTGGCCGGCGTAGACGTATTGCACGTACAGGCGCAGGGTCTTTTCCAGCGACGCTTGCTTGCCGGCATAGGCCGGTACCGCTCGGGCGAAAGTGGCGGCGGCGGCCTTGGGGTCATCGATGATGTCCTGCAAGCCACGCAAGGTGGCCTGGACCACGCCACGTACCACCTGGGGGTGGTGTTCGATGGCGTCGTCCGACGCGAGGATCGCCTGGGCCATGCTCTCGAACACCTGTTCGCGTGGGATCAGCTGGTAATTGAGCCCTGCGTCTTCGGCGTTGATTACCCAGTCGGGCACGCCGGCCATGGCTTCGGCCTTGTTAGCCGAGAACAGCTGCCACACACCTGATGGGCCAGCGGCCTGGATGTCGACATCGTCCTTGCCTAGCCCGGCCTTGCGCAGCGAGGCGAGCAGGGCGTAGTAGGTGGTGTCGGAGTACGACATCACGGTCAGGGTCTTGCCCTTGAGGTCCTTGATGCTGTGAATGTTGGCGCTGGCGTTGGTGGCGATCATGGTCACTCCGCCACCCCCGAGCACGGCCACGGTACGCACCGGGATGCCGTTGGGGCGGACGATGATCGGCGTGTCGCCGATGGCGCCGCCGACCAGCGCGTTGCCGGCGCCGATCTGCTTGGCCACGTCGACGCCACCCTTGGCAGCAACGAAGCTCAGGTCGAGGTCCTGGGCCTGGTAGTAGCCCTTTTCCTTGGCGATGATCCACGGCGCGAAGGCCGGCAGGCTCGGAGGTGCCGGTAGCAGGTAGGTAACCTTGGTCGGCTCGGCCTGGGCCTGTAGTGCGAGGGCCATGCCGAGCGCGGCGAGGACCAGGCGTTTGAAGGGTGTATTGAACATGCTGACTCCCGTGGGGTAGTGAACGTCGATCAATGCAGTTCGTGGTCGGCACCGACCTGCAACAGGTCCATCAGGCGCCCGGCCAGCGGGCCGATTTCCGGTAGCTTGCGGCGCTCGAGGGGGTTGTCGCGGTGGGGCAGGTCGATCTCGATTTCCTCGATGATCGTGCCGGGGCGCGGGCTCATGACCAGCAATCGGTCGGACAGAGCGATGGCCTCGACCAGGTCATGGGTGATGAACAGCGCGGTCTTCTTTTCTTCGAAGAGCATGCGTGCCAGGTCTTGCTGGAGAATCATCTTGGTCTGCGCATCAAGCGCCGAGAACGGTTCGTCGAGGAACAGCACCTGCGGGTCGATGGCCAGGGTGCGCGCCAGGGCAGCACGCTGGCGCATGCCACCGGAAAGCTGGAACGGGTAGTGGTCGGCGAAACCTTGCAGGTGGCAACGGCCGAGCAGATCTTCGGCGATGACCTTGCGTTGGCCGGCCGGCATGCCCTGGATCTCCAAGCCCAGTTCGACGTTGCGGCGGATGCTGCGCCAGGGCATCAGCAGGTCCTTCTGCAACATGAAGGCGACCTTGGGCACCGGCCCCAAGACCGGTTCGCCGCTGACCAGCACTTCGCCCTCGCTGGGGCGATACAGGCCCGAACCCATGTTGAGGATGGTGCTTTTGCCGCAGCCGGACGGGCCGATGATCGACACCACCTCACCACGGCGGATCTGGAAGTTGACACCGCGGATGGCGAACGGTGCCTCACTCTGGCCTTTGGCCGTGAAGGCTTTGCCGACGTTGCGAAACTCGATTTCAGTGGGCGCCTGTGCATCGCAAAGGCGGGGCGTATTCCACTGTGGGGTGATTGCGTACATCTCTTTCACAGCCATGGGATCAACTCGCTGGTCTGTTTTATAGGTGATACGCCGTTTAGTGCATGAACAATGCCAGTTAAATGATTTCCTTCATTTAAATAAAAAATCGTTATTTATTAATTGGTTGGATTTTCTTGAGCAAAGTCGCCGTGTTTTATATATAAAACACGGTTTATTATATGGCACGGAAATGCCCATTCACGGCGCAACTTGTTCGGCGATGCAAGGGAACGGGGCAATTTCTGGTAACGCTGGCAGGGGGGCGGTTTCACAGGTGAAACCGCCCGGGTAGTCGTTCAGGGGCGGGCGGGCTTGAGCACCATCCACAGCGCCAGACCGATCAGCAGGCCGCCATACAGGTGCGCCATCGACAGAGGCTCGTCCAGCAGCCAGGCGCCCCAGAGCACGCCGAAAGCGGGAATCAGGAAGGTAACGGTACTGGCCTTGACGGGGCCGATCTCGGCCAGCAGGCGGAAGTACAGAATGTAGGCGAAGGCAGTGCACAGCAGGCCCAGGCCCAGCAGTGACAGCCATACCTGCCAGCCGCCCCAGCTCGCCGGTGGCTGGGTCAGGGCGCTCCAGGTGAACAGCGGGCTCATCATCAAGGTAGCACCGAGCATGCTCCCCAACGCCGACAGGCGGCTGTCCAGGCCGCTGATCCAGCGCCGCGCGAGGAAGCCGGCAAACCCGTAACAGGTCGTGGCGGCAAGGCAGGCGAGGGCGCCTTGCACCAGGGCCATGTCCAGCGCCACCGGGCCGGCGCCGCTGAGGATGCCGACGCCGAACAAACCGAGGAAGATGCCGCCGAGCTTGGGCAGGGTCATGGCCTCACGGAAGAACAGGGCGCCGATCAGTACGCCCATCAGCGGGGTGGTGGCGTTGAAAATGGCTGAATAGCCGGCGGGCAGCACTTGTGCGGCCACCGAATAGAAGGTCGCCGGGATCCCTGAGTTGATCATGCCCAGCACCAGGCAGGCGCCGAGCTTGCCGTCGAAGTGCCAGCGCACCCGGGTGGCGGCGAGGATCACGATCAGGCCCAGGCAGGCAATGGAAACGCGGAAGAACGCGGTGGGGATGGTGCCCAGTTCCGGGGCGATGATGCGCATGAACAGGAAACTCGCCCCCCAGACGGCGGCCAAGGTCAGCAGGCGGGCTAGGGCGATGGGGCTCACAACGGTCTCCGGAGGCAGGGCAGGGGCGCGAGTGTACGCCAGGGGGCGGGGGGATTCTTGTGCTTTCTTGCGGTGTAAACCTGCTGGGTCCCAATCGCCGGCATATCCACTGGGGGAGGCTAAGCTCTCTATCTCACCTTGCACCGAGGCGCCCGCCATGCCCCAACCCTGGCCCGCTGTCGAAATCGCCCGGACCATCCTGGCCGGCTTCGACGACTACCGCGACCATTTCCAACGCATCACCCTCGGGGCACGTCAGCGCTTCGAGCAGGCGCAGTGGCAGGCTATCCAGCAGGCCGCCGCCGCGCGCATCAATCTGTATGAAGAAAAGGTCGCTGAGGTCAACGGCTGGCTGCGTCATGCCTTTGCCGCAGCAGTACTACTGGACGTGGAACAGTGGCCGCTGGTGAAAAATGCCTACATCCACCTGATCGACCCGCGGCTGGACGACGAGTTGGCCGAGACCTGGTACAACTCGCTGTTCTGCAGCCTGTTCAGCCACGACCTGATCAGCGACGGCTGCATGTTCATCCACACCACCCGGCCGTCCATGCGCGGCCGCGAGCGTGCTGCGCAAACCCGCACCTACACGCTTGCTGGCGGCCTGCAGGGCATGTTGCGGGCTATCTTCGCGGATTACCCGTTCGATGTACCTTACGGTGACCTGGACGGCGACCTGGCCCGCCTGGAAGAGCAGCTGCGCGAATGCCTGCCCGACTGGGTGTGCAAGGACCCGACCCTGGCCGTGGAGCTGTTCGTGCCGGTGCTGTACCGCAACAAGGGCGCCTACCTGGTCGGTCGCCTGTACAACAGCGACGAGCAGTGGCCTTTGGTAATTCCTTTGTTGCACCGTGAGGGCCACGGCATCGAGGCCGATGCGTTGATTACCGACGAGGCGGAGGTGTCGATCATTTTCTCGTTTACCCGCTCGTACTTCATGGCAGATGTGCCGGTGCCGGCGGAATTCGTCAACTTCCTCAAGCGCATTTTGCCGGGCAAGCACATTGCCGAGCTGTATACCTCGATCGGTTTTTACAAGCAGGGCAAGTCGGAGTTCTACCGCGCCCTGATCAATCACCTGGCCAGCAGTGACGACCGCTTCGTCATGGCGCCCGGGGTGCGTGGCATGGTCATGAGCGTGTTCACGTTGCCGGGCTTCAATACCGTGTTCAAGATCATCAAGGACCGCTTTGCGCCGTCGAAGACGGTTGACCGTGCCACGGTGATCGACAAGTACCGGCTGGTGAAAAGCGTCGACCGGGTGGGGCGGATGGCGGATACCCAGGAGTTTGCCGATTTTCGCTTTCCGCGCAGCAAGTTCGAGCCGGAGTGCCTGGCCGAGTTGCTGGAGGTGGCGCCGTCGACGGTGGCGGTGGAGGGCGACACGGTGCTGATCCGCCACTGCTGGACCGAACGGCGCATGACCCCGTTGAACCTGTACCTGGAGCAGGCGAGCGAGGGCCAGGTGCTGGAGGCTCTGGAGGATTACGGCCTGGCCATCAAGCAGCTGGCGGCGGCAAACATCTTCCCCGGTGACATGCTGTTGAAGAATTTTGGTGTTACCCGCCATGGCCGAGTGGTGTTCTATGACTATGACGAGATCAGTTTCCTGACCGAAGTGAACTTCCGCCACATTCCACCGCCGCGTTACCCGGAGGACGAAATGTCGGGCGAGCCGTGGTATTCGATCGGGCCGCATGACGTGTTCCCCGAGGAGTTTCCGCCATTCCTGTTTGCTGATATCGGCCAGCGGCGGTTGTTCAGCCGGTTGCACGGGGAGTTGTATGACGCCGACTACTGGAAGGGCCTGCAGGCGGCAATACGCGAGGGGAAAGTAATCGATGTGTTCCCCTATCGGCGCAAGGGGCGGTGAATCTGCTTGATCAGTGAAGCCTGTGCATGAATCGTGGGAGATTGCACAGCCCCTTGGGCTGCGCGGTCACGCAGAGAACACCGGTCATTGTGGGGTTGTGCCGCGAAGGGGGCCGTGCGGTGCATGGCACCGGCTCCGCCGGTGTTCGCGGGTAAACCCGCTCCCACAGGGGATCGCGCTAGATTCTAGAAATTGAGCAAGCCAGTTGATTCCCCAGGTACTGCATCAGCCTCAAGCCTGCGGGGGTACCT
>NZ_SSOE01000063.1:74415-238756 GCF_029871175.1 Pseudomonas sp. BN607 | reverse complement strand
TTGAAAGCGCTGTCAACCATCATCTCAACCGCTGGCGATCATTAGATCGTAGCCCTTACAGCACCTTCCGAATCGCCTAACTCATTGAATCTCAAGGAGTTTGTCGTTCCGTTGTCGCTGGAAGTGGGGCGCATTATAAGGGGATTCGAAAGGCCGTCAACCTTTAATTTCATTTATTTGAAATATTCCAGGGGGAAGACCGTATCAAGGCTACCAGGTGGTCGCCACAACACATTCAGCGCCTGTGAGACCGAGCGCCGCCCGCGCGGCGCTCGATCTTACAGACGCCAGAGAAACAAAGGCGGGCACCCTCTACAGCCATTGCTATCTCAAGACAGGACCTTGGCAGCCCCACCCCAGTCTCAAACCGCCCTACCCTGCTTCCTGGCAGCCCTGGGAAGAGCCCGCGTTACAGCAGGTATCCGCAATACCATCAACACAACCCCAATAGACGCATAGATCGCCCATTCCCGAAGGTCCGAACGCACGATCCACAGGAAATGCAGCAAGCCCAACCCAAGCACTGCATACACCAGCCTGTGCAGCTTCTTCCACCGCGCACCCAGCCGCCGTTGGCTGTAACGGTTCGAGGTGACCGCCAACACCAGCAAACCCAGGAACCCCAGCGCCCCCACAATAATGTAGGGGCGCTTGCGCAGCTCCACCGCCAACTGCCCCCAATCCAACCCTAGAATGAAAAACAGATAAGCCAGAATGTGCAGCACTATATAGGCGAACACCCATAACCCCAGCTGCCGGCGAACCACGATCCAGCCAGACCAACCCGTCAGCTTCTGCAGCGGCGTCATGCTCAAGGTCACCAACAGGAAGGTAAGCGCCCCAAGCCCAAGGCGATCCATCACGATCTTCCCGGGATCAGGCCCCAGCAAGTTCATCGCCGCTTCATATAGCCACCACACCGGGAACAGGCAGCCGACAATGAAGATGGCCAGGCGAAACCAGGGATAACGCATCAATAGTTCTTCCGCAGATCAAGCCCCGTATACAGCGACGCCACTTCATCGGCGTAGCCATTGAACATCTGTGTTTCCCGCACATTCGGACTGAACAACCCGCTTGGCAAGCGCCGCTCGCGCGCCTGGCTCCAGCGTGGGTGGTCGACGGTCGGGTTCACGTTGGCATAGAAGCCATACTCATCCGGCGCCAGGCCTTCCCAGGTAGTACCAGGCTGCTCGGCCACCAGACTGATGCGCACGATCGACTTGATGCTCTTGAAGCCGTACTTCCATGGCACCACCAAGCGCAGCGGCGCGCCATTCTGATTAGGCAGTTCCCGGCCATACATACCCACAGCAAGAATAGCCAACGGATGCATCGCCTCATCCAGACGCAGCCCTTCTCTATAAGGCCAATCGATCAGAGCAAACCCAGAGCGTTGCCCTGGCATATGTTCGGGGTCTTTCAAGGTTTCGAAACGCACATATCGCGCCTTGGCAGTCGGCTCGACCTGCTTGAGCACGTGTGCCAAGGGAAACCCTAGCCACGGAATGACCATCGACCACGCTTCGACGCAACGCAACCGATAGATACGCTCTTCAAGCTGATAAGGTTTGACGAAGTCTTCAAGCGCATAGCGCCCAGGCTTGCCTACTTCACCGTCCACAACAATCGACCACGGCTCGGTTTTCAGGCTGTCGCCATTGGCAGCCGGGTCGCCCTTGTCGGGCCCAAACTCATAGAAGTTGTTGTAATGAGTGGCATCCTTGAACGGCGTGATCGCCTCGCCCTTCACTGTTACTGCCTGCCACTGGGTGGCTGCCAGCTTTTCGCTGAACCAGCCAGGCGCCTTGCCAGCCTCGACATCGGCATAACGGCTGGCTTCGGCCGCACGCCCGACACCGGGCAAAGCGCCCAGAGCCAGACCGGCGAACGAACCACCCAGCAGAGTACGACGGGAAAGATAGACGCCTTCGGGGGTGATCTCCGATGCCTTGCACTCGGAGGATCTGGGAAGCTTGATGAGCATGGGCGGCTCCACAGCACTGGATAACGGATGTACCAGTATGACTATGGAGCCGGAAGGTTATTCCAGCGTTAAGCGATTTTCACGCTTTGCGCCGGCGCGCCTTGAGCAGGAACTGGATCGGCCCCGATGCGGCGTAGGCAAGGAAGATCAGCAACAGGATGCGCGGCGGGTCGCTGAACACCACGGCAAACACCAGCACCACGGCCAGGATCGCCACGAACGGCACGCGGCCTTTCAGGTCCAGCTCCTTGAAGCTGTTGTACTTGATGTTGCTGACCATCAGCATGCCAGCAGCAGCTACCAGCAGCGCGACCAGGAACGACAGCTTGGAACCCTGGATACCGTAGTCGCTGAACGCCCAGACGGTACCTGCCACCACACCCGCGGCAGCCGGGCTGGCCAGGCCGATGAAGTAGCGCTTGTCGGCGGTGCCGACCTGGGTATTGAAGCGTGCCAGGCGCAAGGCCGCACCGGCTACATAGATGAAGGCGACCATCCAGCCGACCTTGCCCATGTCGCCCAGCGCCCAGCCGAAGGCCAGCAAGGCCGGGGCCACGCCGAAGGCGACCATGTCCGACAGCGAGTCGTACTCGGCACCGAACGCGCTCTGGGTGTTCGTCATACGCGCGACGCGGCCGTCCAGGCCATCGAGCACCATGGCCACAAAGATGGCGATCGCGGCAAAGGCGAAGTACTTGCTCGCCTCGCGCGGGTCACCGGCACTCAGGGCGCTCTGCGCGCTCATGGAGCTGATGATGGAATAAAAGCCGGCAAACAGGTTGGCGGTGGTAAACAGGTTGGGCAGCAGGTAAATGCCGCGATGGCGCACCTTGCGGCCTTCAGCGTCATGCCCTTCTTCAACGTGCTCATCAATAGGTAGCAGGCTTTCGGCGTCGGAGGGCTTGTTCGGCTCTTCGGGACGTTCGCTCATGGAGGGTACCTTGCAACAGGATGGAAAATGTTCGACACGGGCCCGCGAAACAGGTTCTAACGGCAGGCCACTGGTCTGCTTTATACCAGAAGCTGGCTGCCAGAACGAAAAAACGCGGCCGAAGCCGCGTTTTTCATGTTGCGATACTACTTAGTTCTTGGCTTTGTCGACGATCTTGTTCGCCGAGATCCAAGGCATCATCGAGCGCAGTTGCTCACCGATGATCTCGATGCCGTGCGAAGCGTTGTTACGACGCTTGGCGGTCATCGATGGGTAGTTGGTAGCACCTTCGGAGATGAACATCTTCGCGTACTCGCCGTCCTGGATGCGCTTCAGAGCGTTGCGCATGGCCTTGCGGGATTCTTCGTTGATGACTTCCGGACCGGTGACGTACTCACCGTACTCGGCGTTGTTGGAGATCGAGTAGTTCATGTTGGCGATACCGCCTTCGTACATGAGGTCAACGATCAGCTTCAGCTCGTGCAGGCACTCGAAGTAGGCCATTTCCGGCGCGTAGCCAGCTTCAACCAGGGTCTCGAAACCGGCTTTGACCAGCTCGACGGTACCGCCGCACAGAACGGCCTGCTCACCGAACAGGTCGGTTTCGGTCTCGTCCTTGAAGGTAGTTTCGATGATGCCGGTACGGCCGCCACCCACGCCAGCAGCGTAGGACAGCGCAACGTTCTTGGCGTTGCCCGAAGCGTCCTGGTAGATGGCGATCAGGTCAGGGATGCCGCCGCCTTTGACGAACTCGGAGCGAACGGTGTGGCCCGGGGCTTTCGGCGCGATCATGATCACGTCGAGGTCGGCACGCGGAACAACCTGGTTGTAGTGGATCGAGAAGCCGTGGGAGAAGGCCAGGGTAGCGCCCTTCTTGATGTTCGGCTCGATTTCGTTCTTGTACAGCGCGCCCTGGAACTCGTCCGGGGTCAGGATCATCACCAGGTCAGCCGCAGCGACAGCGGTAGCAACATCGGCAACTTTCAGGCCGTGGGCTTCAGCCTTGGCAACGGTAGCCGAACCTTTACGCAGACCGACGGTAACGTCTACACCGGAGTCTTTCAGGTTGCACGCTTGAGCGTGGCCCTGGGAGCCGTAACCGATGATGGCGACTTTCTTGCCCTGGATGATGGAAAGGTCGCAGTCTTTATCGTAGAAAACTTTCATGAAAATACCCCTGGTTATATCTCGGCCCCCTGCGGAGCCATCGCTAATTTTTGAATTTAGATGCTGAGCACTTTGTCGCCACGGGCAATGCCGGTAACGCCGCTGCGCACGGTTTCGAGAATCGATGCAGTGCCGATCGCCTGGATGAAGCTGTCCAGTTTGTCGCTGGTGCCGCTCAGCTGTACGGTGTACACGCTGGCGGTAACATCGACGATCTGGCCACGGAAGATATCCGTGGTGCGCTTGATCTCGGCGCGCTGGGCACCGGTGGCCTTGACCTTGACCAGCATCAGTTCACGCTCGATGTGAGCGCTTTCCGACAGGTCGACAAGCTTGACCACTTCGACCAGCTTGTTCAGGTTCTTGGTGATCTGTTCGATCACTTCATCATGGCCAACGGTGGTCAGCGTCAGACGCGACAGGGTCGGGTCTTCGGTCGGCGCCACAGTCAGGCTTTCAATGTTGTAGTTGCGCTGGGAGAACAGGCCGACCACACGGGACAGAGCACCGGGTTCGTTTTCCAGCAGCAGGGAAATGATATGCCGCATATCAGGTACGCTCCGTCTTGCTCAGCCACATGTCACGCATCGAGCCATCCTTGATCTGCATCGGATAGACGTGCTCACTGCGGTCAACCGCGATGTCGATGAATACCAAGCGGTCTTTCATCGCAAACGCTTCTTCCAGCTTCGGCTTGAGGTCCTTCAGGCTGGTGATGCGGATACCCACATGGCCATAGGCCTCCGCCAGCTTGATGAAGTCAGGCAACGACTCGACGTACGAGTGCGAGTGACGACCGTTGTAGGCCATGTCCTGCCACTGGCGGACCATACCCAACACACCGTTGTTGAGGTTGACGATTTTCACCGGCAGGCCGTACTGCATGCAGGTGGACAGCTCCTGGATGTTCATCTGGATGCTGCCTTCGCCAGTCACACAGGCCACGTCCTGGTCCGGGAAGTTGAGCTTGACGCCCATCGCCGCCGGGAAGCCGAAGCCCATGGTGCCCAGGCCACCGGAGTTGATCCAGCGGTTCGGCTTGTTGAAGCGGTAGTACTGCGCCGCGAACATCTGGTGCTGGCCGACGTCGGAGGTGACGAAGGCGTCGCCATTGGTCACTTCGCACAGGGTCTCGATGACTTTCTGCGGTTTGATGACGTTGCCGTCGCCCTTGTCGTAAGGGAACAGTTCGCCATTGCCGCGCCATTCGTCGATCTGCTTCCACCAGGCATCCAGCGCCGCCTTGTCAGGCTGCTCGCCGATTTCCTTGAGAATGCCGAGCATTTCGCTGAGCACGCTGTCGACCGGGCCGACGATCGGCACGTCGGCCTTGATCATCTTGGAGATCGACGCGGGGTCGATGTCGACGTGGATGATCTTGGCGTTCGGGCAGAACTTGGCCGGGCCGTTGACCACACGGTCGTCAAAGCGCGCACCGACGGCGAAGATCACGTCGGCATTGTGCATGGCCATGTTGGCGGTGTAGCTGCCATGCATGCCGAGCATGCCAACGAACTGGCGATCGGTACCCGGGAAGCAACCCAGCCCCATCAGGGTGTTGGTGACGGGCAGGTTCAGCGACTTGGCGATTTCGGTCAGGGCTTCGGAGCCACCGCCGAGGATCACGCCACCACCGGCATAAACGATCGGGCGCTTGGCAGCCAGAAGCATCTCGGCAGCTTTGCGGATCTGGCCGGAGTGGCCACGGACCGCTGGGCTGTAGGAGCGCAGCTTGACCTTTTTCGGGTAGACGTATTCGAACTTCTCAGCCGGGTTGGTCATGTCTTTTGGAATGTCGACCACGACTGGACCTGGGCGACCGGATTGCGCCAGGTAGAAAGCTTTTTTCAGAACTTCAGGGATCTCGGTGGGGTTCTTGATCATGAAGCTGTGCTTCACGATCGGCCGCGAGATACCGATCATGTCGGTTTCCTGGAAGGCATCGGTACCTACCATGGTGCTAGGCACCTGGCCGGACAGGATGACCATCGGAATCGAGTCCATGTAGGCAGTGGCAATGCCGGTAATGGCATTGGTCGCGCCTGGGCCGGAGGTTACCAGCACCACACCGGCCTTGCCGGTGGCGCGGGCGTAGCCGTCCGCCATATGGGTTGCCGCCTGCTCGTGACGAACCAGGATGTGTTCCACTTCCGGTTCTTTGAACAGGGCGTCGTAAACATGCAGGAGAGCACCACCAGGGTACCCGTAGATGTGCTTAACGCCTTCGTCACGCAAGAAGCGGACGACCATCTCAGCGCCAGATAAAAGCTCCACGTTGTTCACCTCTAAAACGCCAGAATACCGCCCTCACTAGGCGGGTCTTAATAGGTTTACTGCCAAGCAGAGCATGAGCGAACGTCAGCACTGACTGAGCAAGTATTGGGAGCACCCCTGAGTGTTGCGGGGTTTTCCCACCCAGCGCGAGGTAACGCGTTGCGGGGTGTAACAGGTCGGCGCGGGTGTGCGCCTCATGATCTGCCTAGCGGGTCTGCTTCTGGCAGTCCCTCTAAAGCGGAAGTTGGATTCTTGTGATTCGGCGCCAACAAGTCAAGAAAAATTATTGCCAATTTTTCCCCAAGATGAATTCCCGCCACCACTAAAAATCGCTTCAGCAGCAGAATTAATAAGATTTCCATAAAAAAGGGCCACAATCTGCGGCCCTTGAAGGAAAAACTGAAGAAATCAGGCGGAAGGAGCGATCAATTGGTCAAAAGCTGCCAACAGGCGGCGTAGCTCACGACTTTGCTCCGGCCGGTCGGCAAACACCGTTTCAGCCATGACCAGGATGCTGGAGGCGTTGGGCAGCGGCTGACCGAGTTCGATGATGATCTTCATGCGCTGCAGGAAGATCCATTGCAGCCATTGCTCGAACCGCAGGGTATCAACGGCGAACGGAATGGTACTGGCCAGCGCTTCGTCGCTTGGCGGCTCGGCATCCCACCAGCCTTGCACCTGCAACTCACGCTCGATCAGCAGCAGGTGGTCGGCAATATCAAGAATACGTTGCTCGATCATCACGAATTGACCCGCGCCTTTTGGCGGGCCAGTGCGGCGCCAGCGCTGTCACCCTGCTTTTCGCGGGCCTGGGCGATGGTATTCCACAGCTCGGCCTGCAGGCTCGGGCGACCGTTGGCATACGTCAGCGCACGGCGCGCCAGCTGCTCGGCCTGCGGCGCATCCCCTTGCGACAGGCGCACCTGGGCCAGGCGGTACAGCACCTGCGGTTCGCGCGGAGCGATACGCTGGGCACGCTCCAGGCTGGAAGCGGCACCGTTGAAGTCACCGCTGCCCTGCTGGGTTTGCGCGGTGGTCAGCAGTGCCAGCACCGGGCCGTCGAGTTGCTCATCAGCCGACAGCCCCCCGGCAGCAGTGCCACTGCGCGGAATACCGGTTGGCGCGCTGCTGCTTGGCGAAGAGCCATTCATCGCGGCGATGTCGAACGGTTCATCGGAAACGGGGTTCGGGTCGGTGGTCATCGGCGCCGAAGTTGCCGGGCCCGGGGTAATCGGGCCTGGAGTGATCGGCGACGTACTGATCGGTGCCGCGCCATTGGCTGCCGGGAAGGTCTGGATGCCTGCAGCGCCAGCGCCCTGCGGAATCATCACGGTGACACCGGAATCTTCTGGCAGGGACTGCGCCTGGGCGGTGCCGTTATTCATGCCGGCGACTGGGGCACGGGCCTGGACACGCTCGCTATTGGACACGCGGGTGCTCGAATCGACCACCGGAATATTGCCGCGCGGGACGCTGGAGCACCCCTGGAGCACAGCCAGCGCCGTCACGGCAGGAAACAGCCACTTGTTCACTTCACACCTCATCAATGCAGCCTGTGCTTAATTCATCCAGCCCTTGACCCAGTCCATGACCGATTCGGCTGGATTCTGCTCGCCGCCACAGGTGGCGCCGGCGGGCGGTTCACTGCCGCGAATATACGGCATCTGCACCGCTCCCGGACAGCTACCGTCAGACCCATGGCCACTGTAGGGGTCGATCCAGGCCTGCACCACGTTGTCCGGCTGCGGCATGTCCAGCGGCAGCGGGTCGGCTTTCTTCATGAAGCTGGTCCACACCTGCAAGGCACCGGTGGCACCGGTAAACGGCGTCTTGCCGTTATCGTCACGGCCCATCCACACCACCGCCAGCAGGTCCTGGCTGAAGCCGGAGAACCAGCTGTCGCGGGAGTCGTTACTGGTGCCGGTCTTACCCGCCAAGGTCAGCGAGCGCGGCAAAGTGTTGTACACCGAGCGCCCGGTACCCTCGCGCATCACCCGCTGCATGGCGTTCTGCACCAGGTAGATGGCGCCCGGGTCGAAGGTTTGCTGGATCTGGAACGGGTAGCGCTTGAGCGGCTCACCTTCGGCAGTCAGGACACTGCGAATACCGCGCATTGGCGTATTGAAGCCGCCATTGGCGATGGTCTGGTACATGGTCGCGACCTGCATCGGCGACATGCCGCCGGCACCCAGCAGCATGGCCGGGAAGGCTGGCCAGTCGACATTCACCCCCAGCCGGCCGATGGTCTTGATGACGTTAGGCACGCCCACTTCCAGGCCGATCTTGGCGGTCGACAGGTTGTAGGAGTTGGCCAGCCCTTGGTACAGGTAGATGGTGCCATGCGGGCGGCGGTCATAGTTTTGCGGGCGCCACACCTGGCCATCGCCACCTTTGACCGAGAACGGCTCATCCTGCACCCAGCTGGTCAGGGTGTACTTGCTCGGCTGCTCCAGCGCGGTCAAATACACGGCCGGCTTGACCAGCGAGCCAATCGGCCGCGACGCGTCGATGGCCCGGTTGAAGCCTGCAAAGCCCGCCTGGCGGCTACCGATCAGCGCCTGAACCTCGCCGGTTTCCGGGTTGGTCACGACCATTGCCGATTCCACCTCGTCAGCGCCCTTGCGACCTGCCAGGCGCTTGAAGGTCTCGCTCATCGAGGTTTCGGCCTTCATCTGCAGGATCGGGTCGAAGCTGGTGAAGATGCGCAGGCCTTCTTCGGTCAAGTCTTCATCGCGGTAGTCCTGGCGCAGCTGACGCTTGACCAGGTCGAGGAAGGCCGGGAACGAACTGTCGGCCAGGCTGCCGCGCTTGGTCACGCCCAGCGGCATCTTCTTCGCCGCATCGACTTCGGCCTGGCTGGCCACACCCTGCTCGGCCACCAGGTCGAGTACCAGGTTGCGGCGCGCCAGGGCGCGATCAGGGTAACGCCGAGGGTTGTAGTAGGACGGGCCTTTGACCATGCCCACCAGCAGGGCGATCTGGTGCAGTTTCAGCTCCGATAGTGGCTGGCTGAAGAAGAACTGGCTGGCCAGGCCGAAACCGTGCACGGCACGCTGGCCGTCCTGACCGACGAACACCTCGTTGAGGTAGGCCTCAAGGATTTCGCGCTTGTCGTAATGCAGCTCGAGCAGCATCGCCATCATGGCCTCGGTCAGCTTGCGGCTGAGGCTGCGCTCGCTGCTGAGGTAGAAGTTCTTCACCAACTGCTGGGTGAGGGTACTGCCGCCCTGGCGCATCGAGCCCGATGAGGTGTTGACCCACATGGCGCGGGCGATGGACTTGGGCGACACGCCGTGGTGGCTGTAGAAGTCACGGTCTTCCGTGGCCACCAGGGTTTCGAGCAGGTACTTGGGCACCTGGTCGATCTTGATCAGAATGCGGTCTTCAAGGTTTTTCGGGTAAATGCCGCCGATCATCAGCGGCTCCAGGCGCACCACGTCGAGCGCCTTGCCGTTGGCCCCGGAAAGGCCGGCCACGTAATCGCCAGAGAACCGCACTCGCACGAACTGCGCCGGTTCCATGCCCTCGTAGAACTGGAAGCCACGGGTATTGAGGTCGACGGTATTGCCGTTGATCGATGCAGCACCCGGGCCGTTGGCCGCGCTTTCGCGGCGGTAACCGAGCGCATCGAGTTCGGTGAGGAAGTCGTTCTTGCTCAGCTTCTGGCCGGTGAACAGCTCCAGCGGCCGGGCATACACCTTGGCGGGGATGGTCCAGCGCTTGCCGGAGAACTTCTCCTGCACGACAGCATCGAGGTAAACCGCGAAGCCGGCAACGATCACCAAGCCTACCAGGCTGAGCTTCAAAGCCCAGCCCAGCCAGGCGCGGGAGCGGCCGGTCGGGCGTTTCTGAGGAGTACGGGAATTTCGGGTTCGGGTCATGGCGGCGGATTATACGCACTTTATAAAGGCTGGGCAGACGGCCCGGCGGTAGGCAGGGACGGCACCATTGACCATAATGGCGCATTCGAATTCCCTGCCCCCGGAAGGATTTGCCGTGAGCCAAGCTCTTATCACTGCGTTGCAGAACCCAGCCCTGTACCCCCACCCCGTGGATGGGTTCCAGCTCATCGAGACGCATATCTCCTGGGTCCTGCTCACTGGCGAGTACGCCTACAAGATCAAGAAACCGATGAACTTCGGCTTCCTCGACTTCACCGAACTGGGCCAGCGCCAGCATTTCTGTAACGAAGAGTTGCGCCTGAACCAGCGCCTGACCGAAGGCCTGTACCTGGACGTATTGCCGATCACCGGTAGCGCCGACACGCCGCAGCTGGGTGGCGAAGGCGAAGCCATCGAATATGCATTGAAGATGCGCCAGTTCCCGCAGGGGCAGATGCTCAGCACCCTGCAGGCCAATGGCGAGTTGAATGCCACGCACATCGACCAGATGGCCCGGCAGATCGCCGAGTTCCACCTGCAAACCCCCAAGGTATCTGCCGAGCAGCCCTATGGCTCGCCTGAAAGCGTCATGGCCCCGGTCGAGCAGAACTTCGAGCAGATCCGCCCATTCCTCAGCGACAAGGCCGACCTGCTGCAACTGGACAACCTGCAGGCTTGGGCGCGAAGCAGTTTCGAGCGGCTGCAAGGCCTGTTCGCCTCGCGCAAGGCCAATGGCTTCACCCGCGAGTGCCACGGCGACATCCACCTGGGCAACGCTACCCTGATCAACGGCCAGGTGGTGATCTTCGACTGCATCGAGTTCAACGAACCGTTCCGCATGACCGATGTCTGGGCCGACACCGGCTTCCTTGCCATGGACCTGGAGGATCGAGGCCTCAAGTGCCTGGCACGCCGTTTCATCAGCCAGTACCTCGAGCTGACCGGCGATTATGAAGGCCTGGAAGTGCTCAACTTCTACAAAGCCTACCGGGCCCTGGTACGGGCCAAGGTCGCGCTCTTCAGCATGCCGGCCAATGCCGATGGCGTGCAACGTGCCACCACCCTGCGCACCTACCGCAATTACGCCAATCTGGCGGAGAGCTACAGCGCCATACCGTCGCGCCTGCTGGCCATCACCCACGGCGTTTCGGCGGTGGGCAAAAGCCACGTGGCCATGCGCATGGTCGAGGCCCTGGGTGCGGTGCGCGTGCGTTCGGACGTTGAGCGCAAGCGCCTGTTCGGCGAACAGCAGCAAGCCGACGCTGGCCACTTGAGCACTGGCATCTACGACCAGGACGCCAGCGCCGCTACCTACCAGCGCCTGCACGAAATAGCCGCAACCGTGCTGCAGGCTGGCTTCCCGGTGGTACTGGATGCCACCTACCTCAAGCGGGAGCAGCGCCAGGCCGCAGCAGACGTCGCCAGCCAGACTGGAGTGCCATTCCTGATTCTCGACTGCCACGCGCCGGATGCAGTGATCGCCAGTTGGCTGGAGCAGCGCCAGGCCGAGAACAGCGACCCGTCGGACGCTACCCTGGACGTGGTCAAGGCCCAACAGGCCAGCCGCGAGGCGCTGGATGCACAGGAGCTGGTGCAGAGCACCCCGGTCGACACCCAGACTGCTGGCAGCATGGACCAGGTGATCGAGCAGATTCGCCAGCGTTTGCCAGGCCTGTAAGTTCATCGTTTCCCTGCAGTGGCCGCTTCGCGGATAAACCCGCTCCCACAGGTACTACGCCAACCTTGAGGCTTGTAGACCAGTTTGTGAGAGCGGGCTCACCCGCGAAGGGGTCGGCACAGTGAGCGGCAGCTCATCGCCCCGATGGCAAAAGGCCGCGCATTTCATATCCCCCGCTACACTCCTCTCTGACCTGCTCGCGATTTATCTCCCCATGACCCGTTCAGCCATCGCAAGGAGGCTCGATGAACGATGAATTGCAGCATCTGAAGAACCTTGGCAAGACCTCTGCGCAGTGGCTGCATGCAGCCGGCATCCACAGCGCATCGGATTTGCGTCGCCTGGGCGCGGTGGGTGCATACCAGGCCGTGAAGACACGAGGGTTTCGCGCATCGAAGGTGCTGTTGTATGCCATTGAGGGCGCCCTGCTGGACATGCACTGGAACGATTTGCCACTCGAACGCAAAGAAGCACTCAACCAACAGCTGGATGCAAAAAGCCCTGCACAAAAAAATCCAAAATAATCGAGAAAAGGGGATTGACGGCTAAATGAGAATTGTTATGATTATCACAACTGGTCGCGAGACTGGTTGGATAACCTAAGAGCCCCTGGTTCGGACTCTCAGATTATCTCCTCATCAGGCTAATCACGGTTATTGACCCGGCAATTTGCCGGGTCTTTTTTTGCCTGGCGTTCGGTACGTCTTATCGCTTCAGTTGAGCGCAGTAATCCTGCTCCGGCATCGCCGCGGTGTACCACACGTAGTCGGCTTGCCCTGCTTCAACCCGTTCACCCACTTCAGCCAGCAACAGCACCTTGCTCTCACCCTGCGCGCCCAGATCACTCAGGTGCAACGGCACCCCCAGGTCCTTGCGCACGTGGTAGGCCCCGGCAAACAGCAACGCCGGTAGCGGCGCCGCCAACAAGCGCTCGGCCATGCGTCGGTCCCGCTGCTGTTGCACGGCCAGCATCGCTGGTAACTGGCTTTCTGGCAGCATCCCGCAATGCCCGGCGCGCACCTGCTCCAGCAGAATCGCTTTCACGTTCGCAGCATTGGACTTTTCGCCCGGCAACGGCGCCGGTTGCCGATAAGCCTGGCGCATCTCGCCTGGCGAAAGGTTGGCGGCCAGCAGGGGTACCTGCTGGTGCAGGGCTTCACGCACGATCGGCCCGTACAACTGCCAATCCCAACCCTCCTGCCAGGCCAGTGCTTTGGGCACGTCTGCCGGCAAAGGCTGCCCCGCAAGCTTTTCCACCAGCGGCTGTTGTTCAGGTTGCAGCATCTCAAGCAACAGGCTGCCTTGGGTACGCTGGCTATTCAGGGCGCGCAGCAACCACAGTTGCAGCGCGTGATGGTCGGGGTTGTCGTGCTTTTCGCCGACCAGCACTCGCGGGACGACAGCCAGGCGCTGCACCAATTGATCAGGGCTGATTACCTGCCCATTAGCGAGATCGACAATATGCCCCAGTTCGGCATCGGTGCGCCCTTCACTACTCTGCCAGGCAGGCAGCGGGGGCAGGCTGGCCTGGCAGCCGCCCAGCGCCAGCAGCAGGCACAGCGAAAAACCGGACAGCAGCGGGTGTCGCATTGGCATTTCCTCCATTGATGACCTGCACGGTTCCCAGCGGGCGCGCCAGCCTCAACGGGTGATGATCAGCGGATGACCCCGCTCCGGGTGCGCCTGCACCAGCACATCGATCCCGTAAACCGCCTTCAGCGCCGCCGGTGTCAACACGTGTTCAGGCGCGGCAAACACATGGCAGCGCCCCTGTTCCAGCAACAGGATACGGTCACAGTAGCGCGCCGCCAGGTTCAGGTCATGCAGGATCACCAGCACCGCAGCACCACGGTCGGCAAAGCGGCGCACCGCCTCCAGGGTGGTGTGCTGGTGCAGCGGGTCGAGCATCGAGGTGGGCTCGTCTAGCAGCAACGTCGAGCCCTCCTCTCCCGGCCACAACTGCGCCAGCACACGGGCCAGGTGGACCCGCTGTCGCTCGCCGCCGGACAATGCCAGGTAACTGCGTTCCAGCAGATGCCAGGCATCCGCCGCCTGCAAGGCCGCTTCGACAATTTCCGAATCGCGTCGCTGCCCGGTGCCATGAGGCATGCGCCCCATGGCTACCACTTCCTCGACCCTGAACGCAAAGCCCAGGCTGGACACCTGGGGCAGCACCGCCAGGCGCCTGGCCCGTTCCTGCCCTGCCCAGTCAAGCAGCGGGCGGCCTTGCAATGTCACCTGCCCACGATCGGGCGCCAACTCACCGCAAAGCACGCCCAGCAGGCTGCTCTTGCCGGCCCCGTTGGGGCCAAGCACACCCACAACCTGCCCTGGGTGCAACGCGAGGTGAATGTCATGCAATACCTCATTGCTTCCCCGCCGCAGGTGCAGACCCTCGACTTGCAACATCAACTGCGCCCTCGCATCAGCAGGAACAGAAAGAACGGCGCACCGATAAAGGCGGTGACGATCCCGATCGGCAGTTCGGCCGGTGCCAGCAGCAACCGCGCCGCCAGGTCGGCAAACAACATCAGTACGCCCCCGGCCATTAGCGAGGCTGGCAGTACCACGCGGTGATCCGGCCCGGCCAGCAGGCGCACCAGGTGTGGCACTACCAGGCCAATGAAGCCAATCAGCCCGGCAGCCGCCACAGCGGCGCCAACGCCCAGCGCCGTGCAGAACACCAGCTCACGCTTGAGCCGCTCCACATCGACCCCCAGGTGACGCGCTTCGGACTCCCCCAGCAGCAAGGCATTCAGCGCCTTGGCCCGGCGCGGCAGCCACACTGCAACGCCCGCCGCTACCAGCAACAATGGCCATAGCCGTTCATAACTGGCACCGTTGAGGCTGCCCAGGTTCCAGAAGGTAAGCGTGCGCAGGGTGGCGTCGTCGGCCAGGTAGGAGAACAACCCCACGGCCGCGCCGCCCAGCGCGGTCATCGCTACGCCAGCCAGCAGCATGGTGGCGACGTTGGTCTGCCCATCACGACGCCCAAGGCGGTAGACCAGCGCAGTTACACCCAGCCCGCCGACGAACGCGCAGAACGACAGCAGGTAGGGTGCGAAAACTTCCGGCATGCCGCCAAACCAGGCACCGCCGACAATAGCGACCGCGGCCCCCATCGCCGCACCAGCGGCCACCCCGACCAGACCGGGGTCGGCCAGTGGGTTGCGGAACAATCCCTGCATGGCCACCCCGGACAGCGCCAGCACCGCGCCCACCGCCAGCCCCAGCAAGGTACGCGGCAGGCGGATCTGGCCAAGAATCATCTCGGCCTGTTGCAGCCCGTCGGCGGCGATGGGCAAGCCCAACAGCCGCAAGCCCGCGCGCAGGGTATCGAACAGCGGCAAACTGACCGGCCCTAACGCCAGTGACAGCCACACCGCCAACAGGCATAGCAGGCTCAGGCAAATGAACAACGTTCGTGGCTGTACCCGCTGTTTCATTGTGCGAAGCTGGCCTTGGCTGCCGGGTAGAACGCAACTGCCAGCGATCGCAAGGTCGCCGGCAGGCGTGGGCCGAGCCCACCGACCAGCAATGTCGGGTCGAGTGACACCAGGCGTTTTTCCCGCACGGCACGCGAAGCGGCCAGCGCCGGGTTTTCTTTCAGCAGCGCCTGCAAAGCCTGCTCATCAGCCAACGCTCGGTCGGAGAACACGATCACATCCGGGTCCAGCGCCGCCAATGCTTCGTTGGAAAAATGCTTGTAGCCCTGATGCTCTGCCAGGTTGCGCCCACCTGCCTGGCCCAGCAGCCAGTCACCCGCGGTGCCCTGCCCGGCGATCAGCGGCTTGGCCCCGGCATGCCCGACCAACAGCAACACCCCCGGCGCCTTGTGCCCGGCCTGGGCCTGCTTGGCCTTGGCCTGCACGGCTTCAATCTGCTGGTGGTAACCGGCCGCCAAAGACGAAGCCTGTTCTTGTGCGCCAAGCAACTGCCCCAGGTGCTTGAGGTTCTCATCCACCGCCGCCAACTCGGCCTTGCTGGAGAACAATTCCACCCGCACGCCCGCCTTGCGGATTTGCGCCAGTACCGGTGGCGGGCCCATTTCATCTGTGCCCACCAGCACATCCGGGCGCAGGCTGAGAATGCCTTCGGCCGACAGTTGGCGCTGGTAACCCACGCTGGGCAGTGACTTCAATGAGGCCGGGTGCTGGCTGGTGGTGTCCACGCCAACCAGGCGTGCTTCACCGCCCAGCGCGGCGATCCACTCGCTCAGTGCGCCACCGGCACTGACCCAGCGTTGCGGCAGCTCGGCCGCCAGGGCCTGGGTAGAGAGCACAAGGCTTGCACACAGGGCGAGCAAAGCGGCGGGACGGCGCATCATCGGGTTCCTTCTGAAGGCGGGCCGCGCGCCTTGTGGCGGGCGGCGGAACTGCGCACCATAGGCAGCTGGGCACAGCGAATGCGGGCAATTTGATAATTATTCGCATTGACGCGTCAAGCCATCATCTGTTTCACGAGTCGTCCTTGCCATGCACTTCCTCTGTACTTCACACAGCCTGGCCGAAGGCCACAGCCGCGCCTTCAGCGTAGACGGCCTCGAACTGTTCGGCGTGCGCCGCCAGGGCCAGGTGTACCTGTACCGCAACCGCTGCCCGCACAAGGGTATCCCGTTGAACTGGGCAGAAGATGCGTTTCTCGATGACAGCGCCAGCCTCATCCACTGCGCCCACCACGGCGCGTTGTTCCTGATCGAAAGCGGCGAATGCGTGGCCGGCCCCTGCGAGGGCGAGCAACTTCAGGCCATTGGCTGCCACGAGGACAGCCACGGCATCTGGTTCAAGGGTTGAGCAGCACGGGCAGGCGGCGGTCGATGACGATGCCCTCGGCGTCCAGGCGCGTGCCATAGGCCAGCACCTCCACGCCATCGGCCACTGCGGCGCGCAACGCCTGGGCATAGGCCGCGTCGATTTCTGCCGCCGGGCGCACGGCGTCGACGCCGGTCAGGTTCACGCAATACAGCTGCACGGCCCGCACACCCTGCCGGGCCAACGACGCCAACTCGCGCAGGTGCTTGGCGCCGCGCTGGGTCACCGCATCGGGGAACGCTGCGACAGTGCTGTCGGGGTAACCCAGGGTGACGCTCTTGACCTCGACATAGGCCGGCGCGCCATCGAACTCCAGGCGGAAGTCGATGCGGCTGCCCTCCTCGCCATAGGCCACTTCACGCTTGAGCGCGGTAAACCCGGCCAGCTCGGCGATAGTGCCAGCGCGCAAGGCCTCTTCGACCAAGGCATTGGCCCGACCGGTATTCACGCACGCCAGCCGGCCCTGCGGGGTTTCGCTGATTTCCCAGGTGCCCGGCAGCTTACGCTTGGGGTCGTTGGTGCGGCTGAACCATACCTGCCCGCCTTCACGCATGCAGTTGAGCATGGAGCCGGTATTCGGGCAGTGGATGGTCATCAGCTCGCCGCTGGCCAGTTCGATATCAGCGAGAAAACGTTTGTAGCGGCGCAGCAGGCGGCCTTGCTCAAGATCGGGAGAAAAACGCATCAGCCTTGCCAACTCCGCAGGCCCCGGGCAATTCGCTGTACCGCTTCTTCCAGGCGCGGCAGGCTCTGGGTGTAGGCAAAGCGCACATGATGCCCGGCCAGGTGGCGCCCGAAGTCCAGGCCTGGGGTGAAGGCCAGGTGCTCGGTCTCGAGGAAGTGCCGGCAGAAGGCGAACGCATCACCACCAAAGGCGCTGATGTCGGCGTACAGGTAAAACGCACCCTGTGGCTCGACGGCAATGCCAAAGCCCAGTTGGCGCAGGGCAGGCAACAGGTAGTCGCGGCGGCGGGCAAACTCGGCGCGGCGTTGCTCCAAAATGGCCAGGGTTTCCGGCTGGAAACACGCCAGCGCGGCATGTTGGGCCATGCTCGGTGCACTGATGTACAGGTTCTGGGCCAGCTTTTCCAGGTCGGACACTGCACCCGGGGGGGCCACCAGCCAACCCAGCCGCCAACCGGTCATGCCGAAATACTTGGAAAAACTATTCAGGACAAACGCCGAGTCATCGACTTCCAGCACGCTCGGCGCATCCATGCCATAGGTCAGGCCATGGTAAATCTCGTCCACTACCAAGTGGCCATGGCGCTCATGGGTGGCCTTGGCAAGGCTGGCCAGCGCGTCACGGCCCAGTACGGTGCCGGTCGGGTTGGCAGGCGAAGCGACCAGGGCACCGACGGTATCCTGGTCCCAGTGGCGCTCGACCAGGTCGGCGGTCAGCTGGTAATTCACCTCCGGGCCCACCGGCACCAGCTGCGCCCCGCCCTCGACCAGGCGCAGGAAGTGGCGATTGCACGGGTAACCCGGGTCGGCCAGCAGCCAGTGCTTGCCCGGGTCGACCAGCAGGCTGCTGGCCAGCAGCAACGCGCCAGAGCCACCCGGGGTAATCAGAATGCGCTCCGGGTCGATGCCCAGGCCATAGCGCTGCTCATAAAAGCCCGCGATCGCCTCGCGCAGGGCCGGCAGGCCTCGTGCTGCGGTGTAGCGCGTGTGCCCGGCGGCCAGCGCGGCCTGGCCGGCGGCGACGATCGGCGCGGCCGTAGTGAAGTCCGGCTCGCCGATTTCCAGGTGGATCACGTCGTGCCCGGCCGCCTGCAGCTCATTGGCCCGGGCCAGCAGCGCCATGACGTGGAAGGGTTCGATGGCGCGGCTGCGCGCACTGTAAGGGTGGGCCATGACCTTCTCTCAATTGGGTCTAAACTGGAGATTCTACCTCTGCACGCCAACGAACGTACGGCTCGCGCCGATGTCAACAAGCAGGATCGGGCGGGGTAGCGCACCCCCGATCTATCTGGTAAGTTCGGCGGCTCGCAGTCGCAGGGCCGGCGGTCGCCGGGGATGGAGCATCCTGCGCATTGGATCAGATGAGTGAGAGGCGGTCTATTCATGTCCACCGTAGAAAAGCAAAAAACCGGTCAAACCATGTACGGTGTCGAGCCCTATAAAGAGACCAAGGGCGAAGAGTACATGGGCGAGCCCATGAAGAAGCACTTCACCAAGCTTCTCAATGCCTGGAAAGGCGAGCTCATGCAAAGTGTGGATCGCACTGTAGACCACATGAAGGATGAAGCTGCGAACTTCCCTGACCCGGCCGACCGTGCCAGCCAGGAAGAAGAATTTGCTCTGGAGCTGCGCAACCGTGACCGCGAGCGCAAGCTGATCAAGAAAATCGACAAGACCCTGCAGAAGATCCAGGACGAAGATTACGGCTGGTGCGAATCGTGCGGTATCGAAATCGGCCTGCGCCGCCTCGAAGCCCGCCCAACCGCCGACCTGTGCTTCGACTGCAAGGAAATCGCCGAGAAAAAGGAAAAAACGGTCGGCAAAGGCTGATCTTTCTTCCACCTGAACGGGGCGCATCATGCGCCCCGTTTCATTTATATGCCCAGCCAGACCATGACCCACTCCAGCTACATCGGGCGTTTCGCCCCCACCCCCAGCGGTTTCCTGCACTTTGGCTCGCTGGTGGCCGCCCTCGCCTCCTGGCTCGATGCCCGCGCCGTCAATGGCCGCTGGCTGCTGCGCATGGAAGACACCGACCCACCCCGTGAAATGCCCGGTGCCCGGGATGCGATCCTGCAGACGCTCGAGCGCTACGGCCTGGAGTGGGATGGCGAGGTTGTGTTCCAGAGCCAGCGCCACGATGCCTATGCCGCAGTAGTCGACCGCCTGTTCAACATGGGCCTGGCCTACGCCTGCACCTGCTCGCGCAAGCAGCTGGAGGGTTACAACGGCATCTACCCAGGCTTGTGCCGTAACGCCGGGCATGCCCGTGAAGGCGCGGCGATCCGCTTGCGGGTGCCGGAGCTTATCTATCGTTTTACCGATCGGGTGCAGGGGGAATATCAGCAACACCTGGGCCGTGAGGTGGGCGATTTCGTCATCCAGCGGCGCGACGGGCTCTATGCCTACCAGTTGGCGGTAGTACTGGACGATGCGTGGCAGGGTGTTACCGACATCGTGCGCGGCGCCGACCTGCTCGACAACACCCCGCGCCAGCTATACCTGCAGGAGCTGCTGGGCTTTTCGCAACCACGCTACCTGCATATACCGCTGATCGTGCAGCCGGATGGGCACAAGCTGGGCAAATCGTACCGCTCGCCGCCACTGCAGGCGGAGCATGCTACACCGCTGCTGTTGCGGGCATTGCGGGCGCTGGGGCAGGAGACAGACCCGGAACTTCTGTTGGCTACGCCAGCTGAGGTACTGGCAGTCGCGCGCACACAATGGCGGCCGGACGCGATCGCACAGCGGACCACAGTGCCAGAGGCTGATTTGCGCTGAACCTTTACCGGCCGCTTCGCGGGCGCGCCCGCTCCCACAGGAACCACGCCACCTTGAAGACCTGTGGTCTACCTGTGGGTGTGGGCATGCCCGTGAAAGCGCGGCCACAGGCAAAGGCCCCCTAAAAACAAAAGCCCATTAAATTCAAACCCTTGGCGAACGCTGTGGATTCCCGCTAGCATCCCCCCTGCCATTTGCGCCAATAATAAGTTCAAGCCCGCAGCGCCCAACCATCGAGGCCAGCATGTACATCTATCGTTTGGTCCTGCTTTTGGTCGTGGGGATCTACCTGTTCTCCCCGGCCATCATGGACTGGTGGATCGAACCGACCGGAGCCTGGTACCGCCCCTACCTGCTCTGGCTGATCCTGATCGTCGTCACCTTTATCCTGCAGAGCCAACGAGATGCCGATGAGCTTTAGCCTGACCCAGATGATCCTGATCAGCGCCGGGTACCTCATGGTGCTGTTCGGCGTGGCCTGGATCAGCGAGCGTGGGCTGATCCCGCGCGCAATCATTCGCCACCCACTTACCTACACCCTGTCGCTGGGTGTGTATGCCAGTGCCTGGGCTTTCTATGGTTCGGTGGGCCTGGCCTACCAGTACGGCTACGGCTTCCTCGCCTGTTACCTGGGGGTGTCCGGCGCGTTCCTGCTGGCACCGGTGCTGCTGTACCCGATCCTGAAGATTACCCGCACCTACCAGCTTTCATCACTGGCCGACCTGCTGGCGTTCCGTTTTCGCAGCACCTGGGCCGGGGCTTTGACCACCATCATCATGCTGATCGGCGTGCTGCCGCTGCTCGCCCTGCAGATTCAGGCGGTGGCCGACTCGATCAGCATCCTCACCGGTGAGCCAGTCAAGGCCCGGGTGGCATTTGCCTTCTGTACACTGATCATCCTGTTCACCATTTTCTTCGGCTCGCGGCACATCGCCACGCGCGAAAAGCATGAAGGCCTGGTATTCGCCATCGCCTTCGAGTCGGTGATCAAGCTGCTGGCACTGGGTGGCATCGGCCTGTATGCGCTGTACGGCGTGTTCGGCGGCCCACACGAGCTGGAAGTCTGGTTGCTGCAGAACCAGACCGCCCTGGCAGCCCTGCACACCCCGCTGCAGGAAGGCCCATGGCGCACCCTGCTGCTGGTGTTCTTCGCCTCGGCCATCGTCATGCCGCACATGTACCACATGGCCTTCACCGAAAACCTCAACCCGCGCTCGCTGGTCAGCGCCAGCTGGGGCCTGCCGCTGTTCCTGCTGCTGATGAGCCTGGCGGTACCGCTGGTGCTGTGGGCCGGCCTGCGCCTGGGCGCCAGCACCAACCCCGAGTACTTCACCTTGGGCCTGGGCATTGCCGCGAACAACCAGGCTCTGGCGCTGCTGGCTTATATCGGCGGCCTGTCCGCCGCCAGCGGGTTGATCATCGTCACCACCCTGGCCCTGTCGGGCATGGCCCTCAACCACTTGGTACTGCCGCTGTACCAACCGCCGGCCGAGGGCAATATCTACCGATGGCTGAAATGGACCCGTCGTGCGCTGATCGTCGCCATCATTACCGCCGGTTTCATGTTCTACCTGACTCAGAACAACCACCAGAGCCTGGCCAATCTGGGTATCGTTGCCTTTGTCGCCACATTGCAGTTCCTGCCAGGGGTACTGTCGGTGCTGTACTGGCCAACCGCCAACCGCCGCGGCTTCATCGCCGGGCTGCTGGCCGGCACCCTGGTGTGGATGGTAACCATGCTGCTGCCGCTGCTGGGCAACCTGCAGGGTTTCTACATCCCGCTGCTGGACATGATCTATGTGCTGGACGATACCAGCTGGCACATGGCGGCCATTGCTTCGCTGGCGGCCAACGTGCTGCTGTTCACCCTCATCTCGCTGTTCACCAACGCCAGCAGCGAAGAGGTCAGCGCCGCCGAAGCCTGCGCGGTGGACAACGTGCGCCGCCCGCAGCGCCGTGAGCTGCACGCTGCCTCTCCGCAGGAATTCGCTACCCAGCTGGCCAAGCCGTTGGGTGCCAAGGCTGCGCAAAAAGAAGTGGAGCAGGCCCTGCGTGACCTGTACCTGCCGTTCGACGAGCGCCGCCCTTATGCCCTGCGCCGTCTGCGCGACCGAATCGAGGCCAACCTGTCGGGCCTGATGGGGCCAAGCGTGGCCCAGGACATGGTCGAAACCTTCCTGCCGTACAAGTCCGGTAACGAAAACTACGTGACCGAGGACATCCACTTCATCGAAAGCCGCCTGGAAGACTATCACTCGCGCCTGACCGGCCTGGCTGCCGAGCTGGATGCCTTGCGCCGTTACCATCGGCAGACCCTGCAAGAGTTGCCCATGGGTGTCTGCTCACTGGCCAAGGACCAGGAAATCCTCATGTGGAACAAGGCCATGGAAGAGCTCACCGGCATTGCCGCCAAGCACGTGGTCGGCTCACGCCTGGTGACCATCGGCGAACCCTGGCGCGGCCTGCTGCAAGGCTTCATCAATGTGCCCGACGAGCACCTGCACAAGCAGCGCCTGGCCCTGGACGGCCAACCGCGCTGGCTGAACCTGCACAAAGCGGCCATCGACGAGCCGCTGGCCCCGGGTAACAGTGGCTTGGTGCTACTGGTGGAAGACCTCACCGAAACCCAGGCGCTGGAAGACAAACTGGTGCATTCCGAGCGCCTGGCCAGCATTGGCCGCCTGGCTGCGGGCGTGGCCCACGAGATCGGCAACCCCATCACCGGCATCGCCTGCCTGGCGCAGAACCTGCGCGAAGAACGCGAAGGCGATGGCGAGATCACCGAGTTGTCCAGCCAGATCCTCGAACAGACCAAGCGCGTGTCGCGAATCGTCCAGTCGCTGATGAGCTTCGCCCATGCCGGCGGTAGCGTCCAGAACAGCGAAGAACCCGTGTGCCTGGCCGAAGTGGCACAGGACGCCATCGGCCTGCTGGCATTGAACCGGCGCAATTTCGAAGTACAGTTCTTCAACCTCTGCGACCCGGACCACTGGGCCGAAGGGGACCCGCAGCGCCTGGCCCAGGTGCTGATCAACCTGCTTTCCAATGCCCGCGATGCCTCGCCGCCCGGCAGTGCCGTGCGTGTGCGCAGCGAAGCCAGCGAGCACACCGTCGACCTCATCGTCGAGGACGAGGGCAGCGGGATCCCGAAGAACATCATGGACCGCCTGTTCGAACCGTTCTTCACCACCAAGGACCCGGGCGAAGGAACCGGACTGGGGCTCGCTCTGGTCTATTCCATCGTGGAAGAGCATTATGGGCAAATCACCATCGACAGCCCGGCCGATATCGAACGGCAACGTGGCACCCGGATCCGCGTGACCCTGCCCCGGCATGTCGTAGCGACGTCCCCTGAAATTCGAGACCGTCGAGAGAATTGAATCAATGCCGCATATTCTGATCGTCGAAGACGAAACCATCATCCGCTCGGCCTTGCGTCGTCTGCTTGAGCGGAACCAGTACCAGGTCAGCGAAGCCGGCTCGGTGCAGGAAGCCCAGGAACGCTTCAGCATTGCCACCTTCGACCTGATCGTCAGTGACCTGCGCTTGCCAGGCGCGCCTGGCACCGAGCTGATCAAGCTTGGCCAAGGTACCCCGGTGCTGATCATGACCAGCTACGCCAGCCTGCGCTCGGCGGTGGACTCGATGAAAATGGGCGCGGTGGACTACATCGCCAAGCCCTTCGACCACGACGAGATGCTGCAGGCCGTGGCACGCATCCTGCGCGACCGCCAGAACGCTCCGGCCGCTGCACCGGCTGCCGAGCCACGCGTCAGCAATGGCAAGGCTGCCCCGGCCGAAAAAGGTAGCGCCACAGCGGCCAATGGC
This sequence comes from Pseudomonas sp. BN607, assembly GCF_029871175.1. Lineage (NCBI taxonomy): Bacteria > Pseudomonadati > Pseudomonadota > Gammaproteobacteria > Pseudomonadales > Pseudomonadaceae > Pseudomonas > Pseudomonas sp. BN607. The sequence goes on along the minus strand of NZ_SSOE01000063.1, from coordinate 214,734 downwards.
GAAATCGGCATCATTGGCTCGTGCCCACCCATGCAGGACATGTACAGCAAGATACGCAAGGTCGCACCTACCGACTCCAACGTGCTCATCCAGGGCGAGTCGGGCACCGGTAAAGAGCTGGTGGCCCGCGCCCTGCACAACCTGTCCCGACGGGCCAAGGCACCGATGATCTCGGTAAACTGTGCGGCCATTCCCGAAACACTGATCGAGTCGGAACTGTTCGGCCACGAAAAAGGTGCGTTTACCGGCGCCAGCGCGGGCCGCGCCGGCCTGGTGGAGGCTGCCGACGGCGGTACGCTGTTCCTCGACGAAATCGGCGAATTGCCGCTCGAGGCCCAGGCCCGCCTGCTGCGTGTCCTGCAGGAAGGCGAGATTCGCCGGGTAGGTTCGGTGCAGTCGCAGAAGGTCGATGTGCGCCTGATCGCAGCGACCCACCGCGACCTGAAAAACCTTGCCAAGGCTGGGCAGTTCCGTGAGGACTTGTACTACCGCCTGCACGTGATCGCCCTGAAGCTGCCGGCCCTGCGCGAGCGCGGCAGCGACGTCAACGAGATTGCCAGTGCCTTCCTCGCCCGCCAGCGCGCACGCATCGGCCGTGACGACCTGCACTTCTCAGCCGAGGCCGAGCAGGCCATTCGTCACTACAGCTGGCCAGGTAACGTGCGTGAGCTGGAAAACGCCGTGGAACGAGCGGTGATTCTTAGCGAGAGCGCAGAAATTTCCGCCGACCTGCTGGGTATCGACATCGAGCTGAGCGACCTGGAAGAGGATGACATCCTCGACAATGCCTTGGTCGCAGCGAGTTCTGGCGGCAACAATGCCAGCCACGAGCCGACCGAAGACCTGTCGCTGGAGGACTACTTCCAGCATTTCGTGCTCGAGCATCAGGACCACATGACCGAGACCGAACTGGCACGCAAGCTCGGCGTCAGCCGCAAGTGCCTGTGGGAACGCCGTCAGCGCTTGGGCATTCCACGGCGCAAGAGCAACGCCACCAGTGAGTAATTGAGTTCGGCACAGCATTGTTGTCGCCTTCGAGATCGAGCGCCGCCCGCGCGGCGCTTCGCGGGGCAAGCCCGCTCCCACATCTGTTTCGGGCCAATATCTCCTGCCACCATTGGCGCGCGGCCCCTTGCTGCACGACGCGATATTGAATGGAGCAACAGAGGGGCGAGCCCCGATGCCTCAGGATTGATTGGCCCGAAACAAATGTGGGAGCGGGCTTGCCCCGCGAAGCGCCGCGCGGGCGGCGCTCGATCTCTCAGGCGCTGAATGCTTGACGGAGAACTCCCCAGGTAACACCTCAGCCCCCCCAAAAATCTGTTACCCAACCTTTCCGCCGTAACAGTTCCCGAGGCGTACGGTAACGAAATCCCGCCATTTTGGACCTGCCGGAAACCGCCAAATTCTCTCAAGCCCTTGATTTTAAAGGGTTTCAAAAAGTTGGCACGGCACCTGCTATATGCTTAGTACAAAAACAATAACAAGCACTGAATCTAAAATAAGAACAAGACGAAACGGCTCACGCACAATAAAAACAAGACGGCGGAGGCGCAGCTAACTGATTCTTTTGGAGAGGATGCGTGTTTGGGGCTTGCCCCACGACCAGGCAGAGAACAACAAAAACTGCACTAAAAAGCAGCGCCTGAACTGGTTGGATCGACAGATCAACGTGACATCAGCGGCCAAAGCAATCCGTTTGCTCTTTACCCCCGGTTTGGGGGTCGTCCACAAGCTTTGAGATTTGTGGGCAGGGCACTCAACAAAAACAAGAAGCCCAGCAAAAAAATAATAAGAGCACGCAACGACACTTCTTGGGGAGCTTAGGCTCCCCTTGTCGTTTCTGTCTTCCTGGCAGGCATCCTGCTACCCGCCTACACCATTCCCTGAGTAAATGCTAGAATCCCCGCCCATCATGCGGCCATTCTCCTATTCTTGGCCGAACATTCCTTCAAACAGTGCATCCCATGCTGAAGAAGCTGTTCCAGTCGTTCCGCCCGCCCGTACCGGGCCAGCACCACAGGCGCACCACGCCTGAGGTGATCAACAAGAGCCAGCACTCGCTGCAGCGCCACCAGTTCAGCCGCCATGCGGTGAACATTGTCGAGCGCCTGCAAAGTGCCGGTTACCAGGCTTACCTGGTCGGTGGCTGTGTCCGCGACCTGATGCTCGGCATTACGCCGAAGGACTTCGACGTCGCCACCAGCGCCACCCCCGAACAGGTCCGAGCCGAATTCCGTAACGCGCGCATCATTGGTCGCCGCTTCAAGCTGGTCCACGTGCATTTTGGCCGTGACATCATCGAAGTCGCCACTTTCCGCGCCCACCACTCGGACGAAGACCAAGGTGACAGCCACCGTTCGTCGCATAACGCCAGTGGTCGTATCCTGCGTGACAACGTGTACGGCACCCTTGAAGAAGACGCGCAACGCCGCGACTTCACCATCAATGCCCTGTACTACGACCCGGTCAGCGAGCGCATCCTCGACTACGCCAACGGCGTGCACGATGTACGCAACCGCCTGCTGCGGCTGATCGGCGACCCTACCCACCGCTACCAGGAAGACCCGGTGCGCATGCTGCGCGCGGTGCGTTTCGCCGCCAAGCTGGACTTCGGTATCGAGAAGCACACATTCAAGCCGATCCGCGAACTGGCGCCATTGCTGCGCGAAATCCCGCCAGCGCGCCTGTTCGAAGAATGCCTCAAGCTGTTCCTGTCCGGCCAAGGCGCCATCGCCTTCGAAATGCTCGTCGACCTGGAGCTGTTCGAACCCTTGTTCCCGGCCAGTGCGCACGCCCTGGAAGAGCGCCCAACCTACACCCACACGCTGATCAGCCAGGCACTGAACAACACCGACCTGCGGGTGAAGCAGGGCAAACCGGTGACGCCAGCCTTCCTGTTCGCTGCACTGCTGTGGCCTGCCCTGCCGGCGCGTGTACTGCACTTGCAGAACCAGGGCGTGCCGCCGATTCCGGCCATGAATGGCGCAGCCCACGACCTGATCGCCGAGCAATGCGCGCGCATCGCCATTCCCAAGCGCTTCACCCTGCCGATCCGCGAGATCTGGGACATGCAGGAGCGCCTGCCTCGCCGCAGTGGCAAGCGCGCCGACATGCTGCTGGACAACCCGCGCTTCCGCGCCGGTTACGACTTCCTGCTGCTGCGTGAAAGTGCCGGGGAAGAAACCGACGACCTGGGCCAGTGGTGGACCGATTACCAGGATGCCAACGACAGCGAGCGTCGCGAGATGATTCGTGAACTGGGCAGCCGGGACGAAGGTAGCGCAGCCGGCCCGCGCAAACGCAAGCGCAGCGGCAGCAAACGCAAGCGCAGTGGTGACGAGGCGTTCGAGTGAAGACGCGCGCCTACCTAGGCCTGGGCAGCAACCTGGACGCACCTGCCGAACAGCTGCGCAGCGCCTTGCAGGCGCTCGACCAGGTTGAAGCCACACGCCTGGTGGCAGCCTCGGCCTTGTATACCAGCGATTCGCTGTTACCCGGCCAGCCGCGTTACACCAACGCCGTCGCTGCCGTGGACACCGCCCTGGCGCCACTGGCCCTGCTCGATGCGCTGCAGGCCATCGAAAACGACCAGGGCCGCGTGCGCAAAGAGCGCTGGGGGCCACGTACGCTGGACCTGGATATCCTGCTGTTCGGCGACCAGGTGCTCGACGAGCCACGCCTGAAAGTGCCCCATTACCACATGCATGCTCGCCCTTTCGTACTGTACCCGCTGGCCGAACTGGTGCCGGGGGACTTCCGCCTGGCCGATGGGCGCGCCCTCGCGCAACTGCTCGAGGAATGCCCATTCGTCGGCCTGGAACGCCTGTGAACCGGGCGTTCCAGGCGGCTACACACTCCCGGTAACGCCCGTAACACCCTGATCGTAACAATGCGGTAACAGGGTGATTGACTTCCCCCACCTCGCTCACGACTATAGGCGTCCCGTGTGGCACCAAAGTGCCGCATACCCGTATTTAGGCCCGGACGGACCTGTGCCCGAACATCACGCGCGATGATGTGCCGCTCCGGAAGATGACTACACACGTTGAATGCAGTCGTTTTTTACAGCGCCTGAACGAGGAATTTCCGACATGCCTGAAGTAACCCTCACCACCCTCAATGGCCTCAAGGCCAAGGGTGAAAAGATCACCATGCTGACCTGCTACGATGCGACTTTCGCCAAGGCGGCGAGCCAGGCCGGCGTTGAAGTGTTGCTGGTGGGCGACTCGCTGGGGATGGTCCTGCAAGGCCACGACAGCACACTGCCGGTCACCACTGCGGACATGGCCTACCACACCGCCAGCGTCAAGCGTGGCAACGATGGCGCGCTGATCCTCGCCGACCTGCCGTTCATGGCCCATGCCACCCCGGAACAAGCCTTTGCCAACAGCGCCACGCTGATGCAGGCCGGCGCCCACATGATCAAGATCGAAGGCGCGGCCTGGCTGGGCGAAACCATCCGCCTGCTGGCCGAGCGTGGCGTGCCGGTGTGCGCACACATGGGCTTGACCCCGCAAACCGTCAACGTGCTGGGCGGCTACAAGGTGCAGGGCCGCCAGGAAGCCCAGGCCCGCCAGATGCGCGCTGACGCCATTGCCTTGGAGCAGGCCGGTGCGGCCATGCTGCTGCTTGAATGCGTTCCCAGCGAACTGGCGGCAGAAATCACCAATGCCGTGGGCATCCCGGTAATCGGCATTGGCGCCGGCAGCGCCACTGATGGCCAGGTTCTGGTGCTTCACGACATGCTTGGCCTGTCGCTGAGCGGCCGGGTCCCCAAGTTCGTGAAGAACTTCATGCAAGGCCAGCCAGATATCCACAGCGCCCTCGTCGCTTACGTCGAGGCCGTCAAGCAAGTCAGCTTCCCAGGCAGCGAACACGGGTTCAGTGCATGAATACAGTCAAGACCGTTCGCGAACTGCGCGCGGCAGTAGCCCGCGCACGCGGTGAAGGCAAGCGCATCGGCTTCGTACCGACCATGGGCAACCTGCACAGCGGCCACGCCGCGCTGGTGACCAAGGCGGCGCAACGTGCCGACTTCGTGGTCGCCAGTATCTTCGTCAACCCGCTGCAGTTCGGTGCCAACGAAGACCTCGACAAGTACCCGCGTACCCTTGCCGCCGACCAGGAACGCCTGCTGCAGGCCGGCTGCAACCTGCTGTTCGCGCCCACCGTGGAAGAGATGTACCCCGACGGCATGACCGTACAGACCCGGGTCAGCGTGCCCGGGCTTTCCGAAGGCTTGTGCGGCGCCAGCCGGCCCGGGCATTTCGAGGGCGTGGCCACGGTGGTCAGCAAGCTGTTCAACATGGTCCAGCCGGACCTTGCCGTGTTCGGCGAGAAAGACTTCCAGCAGTTGGCGGTTATCCGCGCCATGGTGCGCGACCTGAACATGCCGATCCAGATCATTGGCGAACCGACCGTACGGGCAGAGGATGGCCTGGCGCTGTCGTCGCGCAATGGTTACCTCACGCCGGAGCAACGTGCGACTGCGCCGGTGCTGTACCGCACATTGCAGCACATTGCAGCGGCCATCAGCCGTGGCCAACGGGATTTTGCTGCACTGGTCGCTGAGGGGCAGGCGCAGCTGAGTGCTGCGGGTTTGCGCCCGGATTATCTGGAAGTGCGCCATGCTGTGAGCCTGCGCCCGGCCATGATCGATGATCGAGACCTGGTGGTGATTGCGGCGGCTTACCTGGGTAACACACGGTTGATCGATAACCTTTACCTGCATGTGGAAGAAAAAACCGCGTAACGGCCTGGGCTGCCTGGCAGCCCATTCGCGGGACGAGCCCGCTCCTACAGGGGCTCCAAAATCACCCTGCCATACCCATTCCCAGCGCGTGGCCTTTGCCTATAATGATGCCAGCCTGAACCCGGCAACGACTGCCGTGTCCAAGGCCTCACCACGCACCAAGGGAATCCCGCGCAATGGCGTATTACCGTACACCCCACGATGTGACGGCGCTGCCCGCCTGGCAGGCGCTTCAGCAACACCGCGACGCCATGCAGAGTTTCAGCATGCGCGAAGCCTTCGCCGCCGATGCCAAACGCTTCGACCAGTTTTCCCTTAGCGCCTGCGGCCTGTTCCTCGACTACTCGAAAAACCTGATCACCGAGCAAAGCCGCGACCTGCTGGTCAAACTGGCCGACGAGGTGGGCCTGCAGGACGCCATCAAGGCGATGTTCGGCGGCGAAATCGTCAATGCCTCCGAAGGCCGCCCAGTGCTGCACACCGCGCTGCGCCGGCCCGTGGGCGACAAGCTCAGTGTCAATGGCACGAACATCATGCCGGAAGTGCACAAGGTTCTTAACCAGATCACCGAGCTGGTTGGCCGTATCCACGATGGGCTGTGGCGCGGCTACAGCGAAAAGCCGATCACCGACGTGGTCAACATTGGCATCGGCGGCTCCTTCCTTGGCCCTGAGCTGGTCTCCGAGGCGCTGTTGCCCTATGCCCAGCGCGGTGTCCGCTGCCATTACCTGGCAAACATCGACGGCAGTGAATTCCATGAGCTGTCGGCCAGCCTGCGTGCCGAAACCACCCTGTTCATCGTCTCGTCGAAGTCGTTCAACACCCTCGAGACGCTGAAAAATGCCATGGCCGCTCGCACCTGGTACCTGGCCCAGGGCGGGTCGGAAGCCGAGCTGTACCGCCACTTCATCGCCGTTTCCAGCAATAAGGCCGCCGCCGTAGCCTTCGGGATCCGCGAAGAGAACATCTTCCCGATGTGGGACTGGGTGGGCGGGCGTTATTCGCTGTGGTCGGCCATCGGCCTGCCAATCGCCCTGGCCATCGGCATGGCCAACTTCAAGGAACTGCTGTCCGGTGCCTACACCATGGACCAGCACTTCCAGACCGCGCCATTCGACAAGAACATGCCGGTACTGCTGGCCCTGCTGGGCGTGTGGTACGGCAATTTCTGGAATGCCAGCAGCCACGCGATCCTGCCGTACGACCATTACCTGCGCAACATCACCAAGCACCTGCAGCAGCTGGACATGGAGTCCAACGGCAAGAGCGTGCTGCAGGACGGCACCCCGGTGAAGACCGACACTGGCCCGGTGATCTGGGGCGGCGTCGGCTGTAACGGCCAGCACGCTTACCATCAGTTGCTGCACCAAGGCACCCAGCTGATTCCGGCCGACTTCATCGTACCGGTCGTGAGCTTCAACCCGGTGGCCGACCATCATCAATGGCTGTACGCCAACTGCCTGTCGCAGAGCCAGGCGCTGATGCTCGGCAAAACCCGCGACGAAGCCGAAACCGAATTGCGTGGCAAAGGCCTGAGCGAAGCGGACATCGAAAAGCTGGCCCCGCACAAGGTGATCCCGGGTAACCGCCCGAGCAACACCTTGGTGGTCGAGCGTATCAGCCCGCGTCGTCTCGGCGCGCTGGTGGCGATGTACGAGCACAAGGTGTTCGTGCAGAGCGTGATCTGGGGTATCAATGCCTTCGATCAGTGGGGCGTGGAGCTGGGCAAGGAGTTGGGCAAGGGCGTATACCAGCGCCTGGTCGGCAGCCTGGACGACAGCGCCGAAGACGGCTCTACCCAAGGCCTGATCAACTATTTCCGCGGCCGTCACCGCGGTTGATTCGAGACCTTCGCTAGCCTCTTCGCGGGTTTGCCCGCCCCCGCAGGCACAACACAGCCGTCCACGGCTGTGCGGTACCTGTGGGAGTGGGCAAGCCGGCGAAGTGGCCTGCACAGGTTGAACACCGCTCCCAGCTACACTGTCCTATCGAATAGCCGTTGCAGTCCCTCGCCCCTTACAAGAGCAGGACCACCGCCATGTTCGATATCCGCAATTACCCCCAGGCCCTGGCCGTCAGCCAGTCCGCCGCCCTCACCCCCGAAGACTACCGCCGCCTCTACCGCCAGTCGGTCGAAGACCCAGACACCTTCTGGGCCGAACAGGCCAAGCGCCTGGACTGGATCAAACCCTGGTCAAGCGTGCAGCAATGCGACCTGCGTACCGGCAAGGCCCGCTGGTTCGACGGTGCTCAACTCAACGTCAGCTTCAACTGCATCGACCGCCACCTGGCCAAGCGCGGCGAGCAGACCGCCCTGCTTTGGGAAGGCGACGAGCCGGGCGACTCCAAGGCCATCAGCTATCGCGAACTGCATCGCCAGGTTTGCCGCCTGGCCAACGCGCTGAAAGCACGCGGGGTAAACAAAGGCGACCGGGTGTGCATCTATATGCCGATGATCCCTGAGGCGGCCTTTGCCATGCTCGCCTGCACCCGCATCGGCGCCATCCACTCGGTCGTGTTCGGCGGCTTCTCGCCCGATGCCCTGCGCGACCGCATCCTCGATGCCGACTGCCGCACGGTGATCACAGCCGATGAAGGGGTGCGCGGTGGCAAGCGCATCCCGCTGAAACAGAATGTCGACAAGGCACTGGCCAGTTGCCCTGCAGTCAGCAGCGTGTTCGTGGCGCGTCGCACGGGGGGCGATGTCGCCTGGACCGAAGGCCGCGACCTCTGGTACCACGAGGCAACGGAAAAGGCAGGCGATACTTGCGCCCCCGAGCCGATGGATGCCGAAGACCCGCTGTTCATCCTCTACACCTCTGGCAGCACCGGCAAACCCAAGGGGGTACTGCACACCACTGGGGGTTACCTGCTGCAGGCGACCATGACCTTCAAGGTCGTGTTCGACTACCGTGACGGCGAGGTGTTCTGGTGCACCGCCGACGTTGGCTGGGTCACCGGCCACAGCTACATCGTCTATGGCCCGCTGGCCAATGGTGCGATTTCGCTGATGTTCGAGGGCGTGCCCAACTACCCGGACACTTCGCGCTTCTGGCAGGTGGTGGACAAGCACCAGGTGAATATCTTCTACACCGCCCCGACTGCGCTGCGTGCGCTAATGCGCGAGGGCTCGGCGCCACTGCAGAGTACCTCGCGCAAAAGCCTGCGCCTGCTGGGCAGCGTCGGCGAGCCGATCAACCCCGAAGCCTGGGAGTGGTACTTCGAGGAGGTAGGGCAAAAGCGCTGCCCCATCGTCGATACCTGGTGGCAGACCGAAACCGGCGGCATCATGCTCACGCCACTGCCGGGCACGCTGTCACTAAAACCCGGCTGCGCCACCCAGCCCATGTTCGGCGTGCAACCGGTGCTGCTGGACGAAAAAGGCCAACCGATCGAAGGCCCCGGCGCCGGCCTGCTGGCGATCAAGGCCAGCTGGCCCGGACAAATCCGCAGTGTCTACGGCGACCACCAGCGTATGGTCGACACCTACTTCAAGCCCTTGCCCGGCTACTACTTCACCGGTGACGGTGCCCGCCGCGATGCCGATGGCGACTACTGGATCACCGGGCGCATCGACGATGTGATCAACGTTTCCGGGCACCGCATCGGCACCGCCGAAGTGGAAAGCGCGCTGGTACTGCATGACAGCGTGGCCGAGGCAGCGGTGGTCGGCTACCCCCACGACCTCAAGGGCCAGGGCGTCTACGCCTTCGTCACGACCATGAATGGCGTGTCGCCGGATGACGCACTGAAGGCCGAGCTGCTGGCCCTGGTCAGCAAGGAAATCGGCAGCTTCGCCAAGCCCGAGCTGATTCAGTGGGCACCCGCGCTACCCAAGACGCGCTCAGGCAAGATCATGCGGCGTATACTGCGCAAAATCGCCTGCAATGAGCTGGACAACCTGGGCGATACATCGACCCTGGCCGACCCCAGCGTGGTGCAAGGCCTGATCGACAAACGCCTCAATCAGTAACCGGCGGCCACAGTTCCTGGCCGCCCTGCCCCGCAGGTCGCCATGGAAGCCCTTCGCCGCCGCATCGAAACCCAGGTCATGAGCCTCACCGGGCTGGCCCTCGGCCAGCTCGACCTCGAATCGCCCAAAGGTGACCCTGGCCTGTTCGGCCCACACAGCATCAGCTGGCAGGTACACGGCGACTTCCCGAGCATGCTCGTGGGCGGGATCAGTGCGCTGATGTTGCAGTTGTTGCATCCGCTGGCCCTCGCCGGGGTGTGGGACCATTCCAATTTTCGTGAAGACCTGCTGGGCCGCCTGCGCCGTACCAGCCAGTTCATCTCCGGTACTACCTTCGGCGCCACAGGCGATGCTGAATGGTTGATCGACAAGGTCCGCACCATCCACCTGCAGGTGACCGGTACCGCTGCGGATGGCCGACCGTATGCGGCCAGCGACCCGGATTTGCTGACCTGGGTGCATGTGGCGGAGGTCAGCAGTTTTCTCGCCGCCCATCTGCGCTACCGCAACCCACACCTGTCGCCCGCAGAACAGGATGCCTACTACGACGAAATCGCCCTGATTGCCGAGCGCCTCGGTGCACGTGACGTGCCGCGTTCACGCCAGCAGGTGGAAGATTACCTGCAACGCCTGCGCCCGCAGCTGCACTGCGACGCACGCAGCCATGAGGTGATGCAGATCCTGCTAGCGGCCCCCGCCCCCAGCCGGCTGGCACAACCAGTGGGCAAACTGATGCTGCACGCGGGTATCGACCTGCTGCCAGGCTGGGCCCAATCCATGCTCGGCCTGCAGCACGGGCCCTTGCAGCAACGCCTGATCCGCCTTGGCCTGAAACGTACTGCACCGGTGCTGCGCTGGGCCATGCGTGACGGCTCGGCGCACCGTGCCAGGCGGCGCATGGGCATTGACTGAGGGCAAATGGTCCGCCCAGCGGAACTGATTTAACGTGCCATACTCCAAGCACTCCTGCCAAGACAGACGAAGCGACACATGTACAAAGGATTGACTCGCGCCGCTGGCGCAATCGTGGCACTGGTAGCGCTCTACAGCCTGCTCGGCTTTCTCATTGTTCCCGGTGTCGCGCTGCGCATCGCCAACCAGCAGTTGGCCCAGTACGCCACTGTACCGGCCCACCTTGAACGCATCGAGCTCAACCCCTTCAGCCTGGAGCTCACGTTGTGGGGCCTGCAGATTGGCGAGCCAGGCAAGGAGCAGGTCGGCTTCGAGCGGCTATACGCCAACCTCTCGCTCGATAGCCTGTGGACCCGCGCCCTGCACCTGGAAGCAGTCGAACTCGACAAGCCGCGCAATGAAGTGCTGTTCGCCAAGGACGGCAGCCTCAACCTGACCGGGTTGTTCAAGCTGCCGCCCAGCGAGGCCAAAACTGAAGAGCCTCCCAGCGATCCGTTTCCTCTGCGCATTGGCAGCATCAAGCTCAAGGAAGGTTTCCTGCACTTTCAGGACATGCGCCCGAGCGAGCCGATCGAGTTCCTCTACGACAACATGAATCTGGAGCTGAAAAACCTCAGCACCTTGCCTGATGACAACGCCGACATGACCTTGGTGGCCAACGGCCCGAACGGCGGGCGCATCGACTGGAACGGGACCCTGAGCCTGTCACCGATCGCCTCCGAGGGTACGCTGAAGGTCACCGACGCCAAGATGAAACTGTTCTGGCCCTATGTGCGCGATGCCGTACCGCTGGTGCTGGAAGACGGGGTTGTCAGCCTGGATACCCACTACAAGCTCAACCTCGCCAAACAGACCGAGCTGCTACTGGACAACACCTCGGTGCGCATCGCGCCATTCGCCATCAAGGCACCGGACGGCCGACCACTGGCACGCCTGGCCAAGCTTGAAGTGAGCGAGACTTCGGTCGACCTGGTGAAGCAGCTGGTTACCGTGGGCAAGGTCCGTAGCGAAAAACTGGAAACCTGGGCCGCGCTAGAGAAAGACGGCCAACTCGACTGGCAAAAACTGTTCGCCGGCCAGCCGGCCAAGGCTACACCCAAGGAAAAGGCCGAGCCGGCCGCCGCTGAGCCTACGCCCGAGGAGAAAGCGGCCAAGGCGCCAGGCAAGCCGTGGCAGGTGCTGCTCAAGGACGTGCAGCTGCGCAACTACCTGGTGCACCTGGCTGACCGTACGCAGAAAGAGCCGGTAGCCTTGGACGTAGGCCCGCTCAACGCCGATCTGCAGGGCTTCGACAGCCTCAACCAGACACCCTTCAACCTCAAGCTGGATACCGGCGTCGGTAAGCAAGGCAAGCTGCAGGCGGCCGGCCAGGTCAACCTGGCGCCGGTGTGGGCCAAGCTCGATGTAAGCACCCGCGATATCGACCTGCGCGTGGCCCAGGCCTACATCAGCCCGTTCATCCTGCTGGAACTGCGCAGCGGCATGCTCTCGACCGACCTCAAGGTCGACCTGAAGAACACCACGCCGCTGGCCTTCAATGTAACCGGCAAGGCGCAGGTCAGCCAGTTGCATACCCTCGACACCATCAAGAGCCGCGACTTCGTCAAATGGCAGCAGGTGAATGTCGACGGCTTGTCCTACGTGCACGGCGACGCACTGTCGATCGACAAGGTGACGCTGCTGCAACCCTATGCGCGCTTCATCATCAACGAAGACCGCACCACCAACGTGAATGATCTGCTGATCCCGCAACCGGCCGACGCCCCCGCCAGCAGCCAGCCCAAGCCGACCACCGCCAGCAACAGCAAACCGCTCGGCATTCGCATCGGCCAGATCGACATCAACGATGGCTCGGCCAACTTTGCCGACCTGTCGCTTACCCCCAACTTCGCCACGGCCATCCAGCAACTCAACGGGCAGATCGGCACCATCGACAACCGCAAGCCGACGCCGGCCAAGGTCGACGTCAAGGGCAAGGTAGACCGCTACGCACCGGTTACCATCAAGGGCGCCCTCAACCCGTTCAACCCATTGGCCAGCCTGGACATCGCCACCAGCTTCAAGCGCGTCGAGCTGACTACCTTGACGCCCTACTCCGGCAAGTTCGCGGGCTACCGCATCCGCAAGGGGCGGCTCAACCTCGACCTGCACTACCTGATCACCAACGGCCAGCTCAAGGCAGAGAACAAGGTGGTGGTGGAGCAGTTGCAACTGGGTGAGAAAGTTGACAGCCCAGATGCGGTCGACCTGCCGATCCGCTTGGCGGTGGCATTGCTCAAGGATACCGAGGGCAAGATCTCGATCGAGCTGCCGGTGTCTGGCGACCTGAACAACCCGCAGTTCAGCGTGATGCCGATCGTCTGGCAGACCCTGCGCAACCTGGTGCTGCGCGCTGCGCAAGCGCCGTTCAAGTTCATTGGCGGGCTGATAACTGGCGGGGGTTCGGAAGACCTCGGCAACGTCGCGTTCGCACCCGGTTCCAGCGAACTCAGCGGTGATGCCCAGTCGTCGCTGGACAAGCTGGCATCGGCACTGAAAGAGCGCCCAGAACTTCGCCTGGAAATCGAGGGTACCAGCGCCCAGGCCAGCGATGGTCCGCTGATCGCCCAACAGCGCCTCGAGCGCGAGTACCAGGCCACCTGGTACAAGATCCTGCAGCGTCGTGGCGACAAGGTGCCAGCCAATGCCTCGATGCTGGTGGTTGACGACAGTGACAAACCGGCGATGCTCGAAGGCATCTATCGCACCCGCCTGAAGCAGCAGCCGCCTGCCGAATGGGAACAGCTGGGCCGCGACGAGCGCGCTGCCAAGCTGCGCGAGGCCGTGATCAAATCGTGGGCCGAGAGTACCGCCTTGCTGCGTACCTTGGGGCAGGAGCGGGCCAGCAGCATCAAGGACTACCTGGTCGACAAGGGCAAGCTGGAAGACGACCGGGTGTACTTCATCGATACCAGCCTGGGGCAGCCTGAGAGCGATGGCCGGGTGGTGACACCGATGCACCTCGATGCCGAGTAATCCCTGTTCACAGGCCCGGCCTCTTCGCGGGTAAACCCGCTCCCACAGGTACTGCGATCTCTGGGAGCGGGTTTACCCGCGAGGAAGCCAGCTCGGCTTCAAACCAAACGCTGCCCCGACACCGCCGGGTGGTACAACGGCTGCACCTTGTTCCCGGCCGGGTCCAGCAGGTGGAAGCTACGTGCGCCGTCACCATGGTTGAACGGCCGGTCGAGCAAGGTCACGCGACGGGCCTTGAAGTAGGCATACCAGGCCTCCAGTTCCTCCACACTGTCGACAATGAAGCCGTAGTGATCCAGGGTCTGCAACCCGTTGGCCGCCCCTGCCCCACGCCCCAATGACAGGTTGTCGTTACCACAGGTGAGGTACACCAGGTCCTCATTGGCGCGGCTCAGCACTTCCATGCCCAGCACATCGACGTAGAAACGCTCACATTCCTCAAGGTTGGGCACCAGCAGGGCGATATGGCGCAGGCCGTTCAGGCGGCCAGGGCGGGCGGGTAATTCAGACATTGGCGCGGCTCCATTTTTGTATACAATTCACATTTGAATTTAAAACAAAAGGAGCGATTTGTGTACAGTCTGTTCATCAGAACCCGAGTCAAACCCGGATCCGCTGAAGCTTTCCTGACCGCCATCAAGGCCAATGCCGCAGCCTCCGTTGCCACCGAACCTGGCTGTCTGGTGTTCGATGTGTCACAGGACAGGGCCGACCCGCATGTGATCTACCTCTACGAGATCTACCGTGATGAAGCGGCGTATGACGCCCATACTCAGACCGCGCACTTTCGCGACAGCCGGCCTCTGGTGGAACCACTGATCATCGAGCAAGAGTGCTTCGAAAGCGATGTGATTGCGCGCAACCCAATGTACTAGTCATAACGAAAAGCCCCGGCAGAGGCCGGGGCTGGTGAAATGGTGGCCAAATCCTTTTGGCCGACGGGACAATCCTTATTCGGACTTCAGGCCATCAGCCGACACGGCCTGTACGCCTTTGATCTTTTTGGCGATGGCAACAGCCATCTCTTTCTGCGCATCGGTCACAGCCACGTCAGACGACAGCGACACAACGCCTTTGTTGGTTTCAACCTTGATGTCGCTGCCAGGCACCCCTTTCTCGGTCATCAGGTCAGCCTTTACCTTGGTGGTGATCCAGGTATCGGAGGTTGCTTCCTTGGCTTTGGTCACCTCACCGGCCGCCAGCGTCATTGGGGCCTGGGTGGACTGTTGGGCAAATGCCGCGTTAGCCATGGTCAGGGTCAGAGCGGTAGCAGTAGCGGCAGCAATGGCGAACTTCTTCATGTGGGTCACTCCTGTTTTTCGAAAGGTCTGCGCCGAAGGTCCTGGCGTCAGGTATGAAGGTAGTTGCACGCGCTGTGCCACTTTTACCGCTTCGCTTAAGCCCTTATAAATCAACAAGTTAGCAAACAGCCAGCACTGCAGGGGTCGTGCAATTTGCAATCTGCACGGTAAACCTGCATGCAAGATGCAAGTCCGCAAAAGGTTCCCGCAAGGCATTAAAAAAGGGCCCCGAAGGGCCCTTTCCTGTAGCGTCGCAGTCGCTTAGACGCCCGAGGCCTTGGCCGCGGCAACGTCCTTGATCGACAGCTTGATACGGCCGCGGTTGTCCACGTCCAGTACCAGTACTTCGACTTCCTGGCCTTCTTTCAGGATGTCGGTGACTTTCTCGACGCGAGCATCGCTCAGCATGGAGATGTGCACCAGGCCGTCCTTACCAGGCAGGATGTTGACGAAGGCACCGAAGTCAACGATGCGCTCAACCTTGCCGACGTAGATCTTGCCGATCTCGGCCTCGGCGGTGATGCCCAGGATGCGCTGCTTGGCAGCTTCTGCCGCTTCCTTGGTTTCGCCGAAGATCTTGATCGAGCCATCGTCTTCGATGTCGATCGAAGCCTTGGTCTCTTCGCAAATGGCGCGAATGGTGGCGCCGCCTTTACCGATGACGTCACGGATCTTGTCGGTGTCGATCTTCATCGCGATCATGGTCGGGGCGTTGGCCGACAGTTCGGTACGCGACTGGCCAATGATCTGGTTCATCTGGCCGAGGATGTTCAGGCGCGCTTCCAGGGCCTGGCCCAGGGCGATTTCCATGATCTCTTCGGTGATGCCGTTGATCTTGATGTCCATCTGCAGCGCGGTGACACCTTTGGCGGTACCGGCTACCTTGAAGTCCATGTCGCCCAGGTGGTCTTCGTCACCCAGGATGTCGGTCAGGACCGCGAACTTGTCGCCTTCCTTGACCAGGCCCATGGCGATACCGGCCACTGGCGCCTTCATCGGTACACCGGCGTCCATCAGGGCCAGGGAAGCACCGCAGACCGAAGCCATGGAGCTGGAACCGTTGGATTCGGTGATTTCCGAAACCACACGAATGGTGTACGGGAACACGTCGGCAGCAGGCAGCATGGCCTGGACCGAACGGCGGGCCAGACGGCCGTGGCCGATTTCGCGACGACCAGCACCGCCCATGCGGCCACACTCACCTACCGAGAACGGTGGGAAGTTGTAGTGCAGCATGAAGGGGTCTTTTTTCTCGCCTTCGAGGGTGTCCAGCAGCTGGGCGTCACGGGCAGTACCCAGGGTCGCTACGACCAGGGCCTGGGTTTCGCCACGGGTGAACAGTGCCGAACCGTGGGTTTTCGGCAGCACGCCGACTTCGATGTTCAGCGGGCGCACGGTCTTGGTGTCGCGGCCATCGATCCGAGGCTTGCCGTTGACGATGTTTTCGCGAACGGTGCGGTATTCGATTTCGCCGAAGATGTCTTTTACTTCACCAGCCGAAGGCTGACCTTCTTCACCAGAGAACTTGGCAACCGCCTGGTCGCGCAGCTCGCCCAGGCGCGCATAGCGATCGGCCTTGACAGTGATGGTGTAACCCTGCGAAACCGCTTCGCCGAACTCGGCGCGGATGGCATTGAACAGCTCGGTGTTGGCAACGGCAGGTTTCCAGTCCCAGGTCGGCTTGCCAGCTTCGGCAGCCAGCTCTTTGACAGCCTGGATAACAGCCTGGAATTCGTCGTGGGCGAACAGTACGGCACCCAGCATCTGGTCTTCGGTCAGCTCTTGAGCTTCCGATTCAACCATCAGCACGGCGTCAGAGGTACCGGCTACGACCATGTCCAGGCTCGAGGCAGCCAGTTGCTCGTAGGTCGGGTTCAGCAGGTAGCCGGTGCTTTCGTGGAAGGCAACGCGAGCAGCGCCGATCGGGCCTTCGAACGGAATGCCGGAGATGGCCAGGGCAGCCGAGGTACCGATCATCGCAGCGATGTCCGGGTCGGTCTTCTTGCTGGTGGAAACCACGGTGCAGACGACCTGCACTTCGTTCATGAAGCCTTCCGGGAACAGCGGACGGATCGGACGGTCGATCAGGCGCGAGGTCAGCGTCTCTTTCTCGGAAGGACGGCCTTCACGCTTGAAGAAGCCACCTGGGATCTTGCCAGCGGCGTAGGTCTTTTCCTGGTAGTGAACCGACAGCGGGAAGAAACCCTTGCCTGGATCAGCCTGCTTGGCGCCTACCACGGTCACCAGCACGGTGACGTCGTTGTCGACGGTAACCAGCACGGCGCCGGTTGCCTGACGGGCAATACGGCCCGTTTCGAGAGTAACGGTCGATTGACCGAACTGGAAAGTCTTGATTACCGGGTTCACGGTTTCCTACCTTTTTCAGTGGCTCTTGGGGGAACTGGTTTCTTGCGAATTCTTGGGCAGAACGGGGAATCGGCCCCATTGACCGTCCAGATACAACACGAGGTTGGGAGCCTGGCAGCTGTGCGGTAAACCGCTCAGCTCAACCAGGCTGCCAACCTCGGAGATACGCGTGACGTGCCCGACGACAATGCTGCGAAACAGCATAGCCGAAGCTTGCGACACGCCATGCACACCACTGACCAGGCCGCTATTAGCGACGCAGGCCCAGGCGACCGATCAGGGCGCTGTAACGAGTGGTGTCTTTGCCCTTCAGGTAGTCCAGCAGCTTACGACGCTGGTTGACCATACGAATCAGGCCACGACGGGAGTGGTGGTCTTTATCGTTGGCCTTGAAGTGGCCTTGCAGCTTGTTGATGTTGGCGGTCAGCAGAGCAACCTGCACTTCCGGGCTACCGGTATCACCGGCGGCTTGCTGATATTCGGCAACGATCTGAGCTTTTTCTTCAACGCTGAGGGCCATTTGGCTTCTCCTGATAACGGATCCCGCATGCGGGGTCCAATAGGCCAGGGACTAATCCCTGTATTAATAAAAAAGGTGTGACCGTGCCTACTGACAGCCACCCTTGATGCCGTGGGGCTCGGCAACTGCCTTACCCCCCGGTTTCGGTCATTCCGACCGAATCAGCCGACGCGGCGCAATGCGCCCGTCTTCGCTCACTTCACCGATACCGATGAAGCGCGCATTATGATCCTGTACCCGAACCATGCCAAATTGTGGCGCGTCCGGCGCGCGCACTGCCTGACCATGCAGCCAGTAGAACGCACTGTGTTCGGACAGGCTGACCATTGGCCAGTCCTGCAGGCCGCTGTCCGAGGGCATCAGGAAGCGATCGAGCGCTTCGTTGCCGCCTTCGGCGTGGGCCTGTTCGAGTTCCTCGAGAGTAACCGTCTGTGCCAGCGCAAAGGGCCCGGCCTGGGTCCTGCGCAGCTCGGCGACATAGGCGCCGCAACCAAGGGCCTCGCCAATATCCTCCACCAGGGTGCGGATATAGGTGCCTTTGCTGCAGCCTACGCTCAGCCGTGCACGGGTGCCTTCGCACTCGAGCAACTCCAGCCGGCCAATAGTAACAGAACGCGCCTCGCGCTCCACTACCTCTCCTGCACGTGCCAACTTGTACAGCGGCTGGCCGTCACGCTTGAGCGCCGAGTACATCGGCGGTATCTGGCTGATCGGGCCGCGAAAACGTGGCAGCAGCGCCTCGATGTCGGCGCGACCAACGGTCACTTCGCGGGTCTGCAGAACCTCACCTTCGGCGTCGCCGGTGTTGGTAGTCTGCCCCATCTGCATGACGGTTTCGTAGCCCTTGTCGGAATCGAGCAGGTACTGCGAAAACTTGGTCGCTTCGCCAAAGCACAGTGGCAGCACGCCGGTTGCCAGCGGGTCGAGGCTACCGGTGTGGCCGGCCTTTTCCGCGTTGAGCAGCCAGCGCACTTTCTGCAGGGCGGCATTCGAGGTGAAGCCCAGCGGCTTGTCGAGCAGGATGATGCCGCTGACGTTGCGGCGGATACGTTTGACCTGGGCCACCGCTTACTCCTTGGTGTCCGGCTCGTCGGCTTCCTTGTGCAGGCGGTCTTCGGCCACTGCACGCTCGATCAGCGCCGACAGGTGCACACCGCGGCTGACGCTTTCATCGAAGTGGAAGTGCAGTTGCGGCACGCTGCGCAGTTGCATCGAGCGCCCCAGGTGCAAACGCAGGAAGCTGGCAGCGCTGTTCAGTGCCTTCAGCGACTGCTGCACGGCGTCCGGGGTTTCCTCGCCCATGACGGTGATGAACACCTTGGCATGGCCCAAGTCACGGCTGACGTCCACGGCGGTGATGGTCACCAGGCCGACACGCGGGTCCTTGACTTCGCGACGGATCAGCTCGGCCAGCTCGCGCTGCATCTGATCGCCAATACGTTGGGTACGGCTATATTCTTTTGCCATTCTTGCTACCTGTAACTTAAAGCGGCAAACGCCCGGACAGACCTGAGCCTGACCGGGCGCTACCTGAAGAGGTACCGCAAGCCGCCCTGTAGCGCGCGCTTGCGGTTCGCTCGCCCTTAAAGGGTACGAGCCACCTGGACTTTCTCGAAGACTTCGATCTTGTCGCCGACCTTGACGTCGTTGTAGCTCTTGACGCCAATACCGCACTCCATGCCCGAACGAACTTCGGAAGCGTCGTCCTTGAAGCGACGCAGCGATTCCAGCTCGCCTTCGAAGATCACCACGTCGTCGCGCAGTACGCGGATCGGACGGTTGCGGTACACGGTACCCTCGATGACCATACAGCCAGCGATGGCGCCGAACTTCGGCGAACGGAACACGTCACGCACTTCGGCGACACCCAGGATGTTCTCGCGAACATCGCTGCCGAGCATACCGGTCAGGGCCTTCTTGACGTCTTCGATGATGTCGTAGATTACGTTGTAGTAACGCATATCCAGACCTTCCTGCTCGACGATCTTGCGCGCGCCGGCATCGGCACGCACGTTGAAGCCGAACAGTACTGCATTCGAAGCCAGTGCCAGGTTGGCGTCGCTCTCGGTGATACCACCGACGCCACCACCAATCACGCGCACCTGCACTTCGTCGTTGCCCAGGCCGCCGAGCGAGCCCTGCAGCGCTTCCAGAGAACCACGCACATCGGTCTTGAGAACGATGTTGAGGGTTTTCTTCTCTTCCTGACCCATGGTCTCGAAGATGTTTTCCAGCTTGCCGGCGTGAGCACGGGCCAGCTTGACCTCGCGGTACTTGCCTTGACGGAACAGGGCAACTTCACGGGCTTTCTTCTCGTCAGCCACCACCGACAGCTCGTCACCGGCTTCCGGGGTACCGTCCAGGCCAAGGATCTCGACCGGGATCGACGGGCCAGCTTCCTTCACAGGCTTGCCGTTCTCGTCGAGCATGGCACGTACGCGGCCATAGTTGGAGCCGCACAGGACCATGTCGCCCTGACGCAGGGTACCGTCCTGAACCAGGATGGTCGCTACCGGACCGCGGCCCTTGTCCAGGCGCGATTCGACAACCACACCACGCCCTGGAGCAGTCGGGGTAGCGGTCAATTCGAGGATCTCGGCCTGCAGCAAGACGGCTTCGAGCAGCTCGTCGACACCGGTACCCATCTTGGCCGAAACCTTGACGAACGGCGTGTCACCACCCCAGTCCTCAGAGGTAACGCCTTCGACAGCCAGCTCGTTACGGATACGATCGAGGTCAGCACCTGGCTTGTCGATCTTGTTCACTGCAACAACCAGCGGGACGCCAGCTGCCTTGGCATGCTGAACGGCTTCGCGGGTTTGTGGCATCACGCCGTCGTCCGCCGCCACCACCAGGATGACGATGTCGGTCGCCTTGGCACCACGGGCACGCATCTGGGTGAAAGCAGCGTGGCCCGGGGTGTCGAGGAAGGTGACCATACCGCGGTCGGTTTCCACGTGGTAGGCACCGATGTGCTGGGTAATACCACCGGCTTCGCCAGCGGCAACCTTGGCACGACGGATGTAGTCGAGCAGCGAGGTCTTGCCATGGTCAACGTGACCCATGACGGTAACCACCGGCGCACGCGACTCGGCCTGGCCTTCGAACTTCAGCGATTCGGCCAGGGAGTCTTCCAGGGCAGTGTCGCTGACCAGGGTGACCTTGTGGCCCAGTTCTTCGGCGATCAGCTGAGCAGTTTCCTGGTCGAGCACCTGGTTGATGGTGACCGGAGTGCCCATCTTGAACATGAACTTGACCACTTCAGCGGCCTTGACCGACATCTGTTGGGCCAGTTCCGAGACGGTGATGGTCTCGCCGATGGTCACGTCACGGATGACGGGGCCAGTCGGGTTCTGGAAGCCATGCTGGTTACGCTTCTTCAGCTTGCTCTTGCCACCACGACCACGACGAGCGCCATCGCTCTCTTCGTCGGTGGTACGCGGAGCGGCACGTGGAGTCGGCGCCTTTTCCTTCTCCTTGACCTTGACCTTGATCGACACACGAGGCGCCTCGCCACGACGACGGTCGTCATCACGGGTACGGCTTTCGTTGCGACGGGTCTCGTCTTTCTTGCGCTCGGCAGCGCGAGCTGCGGCGTCTTCGGAAGCCGGGGCGTCGGCGACAACCGGGGCCGGGGCAGCGGCAGGAGCCGGCTCTGGCTTGGCGGCAGGCGCTGGGGCGGCTGCAGCGGTGTCGGCGGCGTGACGGCGAGCCTGCTCTTCGTTGCGCTGGCGAACTTCGGCCTCGACCTTGTCGCGAGCGGCATTTTCAGCCGCACGGCGCTCATCCAGCTCACGCTTCTGCTCAGCCTGGATTTCTTCCGGGCTACGCTGCACGAAAACTTTCTTCTTGCGTACTTCTACGCTAATGCTCTTGCTACCGGCGACACGCAGGGTGCTGGTGGTTTTGCGCTGCAAGGTAATCTTGCGCGGCTCTTCCGCCTTGCTCTTGTGGCTGCTTTTCAAATGAGTCAGCAGGGTCTGCTTCTCATTGTCGGTCACTACCTGACCGGCGTCGGTGTGCGGCAGACCTGCCTCACGCATCTGCTGCAGCAGGCGCTCTACCGGTGCCTCGACCTCTTGGGCCAGTTCTTTCACCGTGACTTGCGTCATGCACTTCTCTCCTCAGGCCGCGCCTAATTACTCGAACCAGTGGGCTCGGGCGGCCATGATCAACTTGCCGGCACGCTCTTCGTCGATGCCGTCGATGTCGAGCAGATCGTCGATCGACTGCTCGGCCAGGTCTTCGCGGTTAACCACGCCGCGCACCGCCAGTTCAGCCGCCAGGTCCTTGTCCATGCCCTCAAGGGAGAGCAGGTCTTCGGCCGGGTGGGCGTCTGCCAGTTTTTCTTCGGTAGCGATGGCCTTGGTCAACAAACGGTCCTTGGCTCGAGCGCGGAGCTCATTGACGATATCTTCGTCAAAGCCATCGATGTTGAGCATTTCTTCCAACGGTACGTAGGCAATTTCTTCGAGGCTGGTAAAGCCTTCGTCGACCAGCACTTGGGCCAGCTCCTCGTCGACTTCCAGTTCATCGATGAAATTGCGCAGGATGTCACCGGTTTCGGCCTGTTGCTTGGCCTGGATGTCCTTCTCGGTCATCACGTTCAGGGTCCAACCGGTCAGTTGACTGGCAAGACGAACGTTCTGACCGCCACGGCCAATGGCCTGGGCCAGGTTGTCCTCGGCGACGGCGATGTCCATGGCATGGGCATCTTCATCAACGATGATCGCCGCGACTTCAGCCGGCGACATGGCGTTGATGACAAACTGCGCCGGGTTATCGTCCCACAGGACGATATCCACACGCTCACCACCCAGCTCCCCGGATACGGCCTGGACGCGCGAACCACGCATGCCGATGCAGGCGCCTTGCGGGTCGATGCGCTTGTCCTTGGAGCGGACGGCGATCTTGGCTCGCGAACCCGGATCACGGGAAGCAGCCATGACTTCGATCAGCCCTTCGGCAATTTCCGGCACTTCAATGCGGAAAAGCTCGATCAGCATCTGCGGCGCGGTGCGCGACAGGATCAGCTGAGGGCCACGGTTTTCAGTGCGAATTTCCTTGAGCAGCGCACGCAGGCGCACGCCGACACGGAAGGTTTCGCGCGGAATGATGTCTTCGCGGGCCAGCAAGGCCTCGGCGTTGTTGCCCAGGTCAACGATGACGTTGTCGCGGGTAACCTTTTTCACGGTACCAGAAATGATCTCGCCAACGCGCTCGCGGTAAGCATCGACCACCTGGGCGCGCTCGGCCTCACGGACCTTCTGCACGATGACCTGCTTGGCGGTCTGGGCGGCGATACGACCGAACTCGATGGACTCGATCTTCTCTTCGATCACGTCACCAACCTTGGCTTCAGGGTGGGTGTCCTTGATCTTGTCCAGCCAGGTCTCGATCGCTGGATCATCAAGATCCGCTTCATCGACCACGGTCCAGCGACGGAAGGTCTCGTAGCTACCGGTGTGGCGGTTGATTTCCACACGCAGATCGACTTCGTCTTCAAAACGTTTTTTGGTTGCAGTGGCCAGGGCCACTTCCAGCGCTTCGAAAATGACGCCGGGCGGTACACCTTTTTCGTTGGATACCGATTCAACAACCAGCAGTACTTCTTTGCTCATCGTACGCCTCGCCTTGCGCAAGCCATTGGGCCCGGATAGTCCGCCGGGCCCGGCACGTCTCAGTCAAAACTGGGAATAATATTGGCCTTGTCGATCGAGTCGATCGGCAACAGGAACTCCTGGTTGTCCACCTGGACCACCACATCCTGCTCCTCCACACCGCGGAGAAGGCCCTGGAAGTTACGACGACCCTCGAAGGGTGAGCGCAGCTTGATCTTCACTTGTTCGCCGGCATGCGAGGCAAACTGTTCCAGAGTGAACAGTGGGCGATCCATGCCTGGAGAAGACACCTCGAGGGTGTACTCACTGCTGATTGGATCTTCCACATCGAGAATGGCGCTGGCCTGACGGCTGACCGCTTCGCAGTCATCCACCAGAATGCCGTCTTCCTTGTCGATGTAGATGCGCAGTACCGAATGCTTACCCTGGGAAACGAACTCGATCCCCCAGCACTGATAGCCCAGACCCTCGACAACCGGGGCCAACAAGGCCTGCAACTGTTCTAGCTTGCTCGACACCTGAACCCCCTCGTGCATGCTGTGCAAATAAAAAATGGGCAAAGCGCCCATCCCTGAAAGCGCCGTTGGACAACGACGCCGAAAACTGTTCGGTTAGCAAAAAGCCCCTGAAAAGGGGCTCCGCTGAAGCTGGTTGCGGGGGCTGGATTTGAACCAACGACCTTCGGGTTATGAGCCCGACGAGCTACCAAGCTGCTCCACCCCGCGACAAAGCTGGGGCGAAAGTATAAGACCGAACCCTGTTGAGGGTCAAATCCAAACCTTCACCTGCAAGAAAGCCCGCTAAAGCGGGCTCTCAAGCTTCAATTGGTACCGAGAAGGGGACTCGAACCCCTACACCCTATGGGCACAACCACCTCAAGGTTGCGTGTCTACCAATTCCACCACCTCGGCAATGTTACTACTTGAAACCCGTTACTTCTGCTCTTGCGCTGGAGGAGGTACATCACCAGTGGTATTGGTGGTTTCGCTCTTCTGCTGTTGGAGCACCGGTACATCATCATTAACTGCCGGTTTTTGCGGCTCTTTCACTTCTAGCACTGCTGGATCTGGAAGACCTGCTTGGCTAAGCTGGTGAGCTTGTTGCTTCGCGAAGTATCCTAACCCAAGTGCTGTCAAAAAGAAAGTGGCAGCGAGTATTGCAGTTAATTTACTTAGAAACGTTGCAGAGCCTTGGCTCCCGAACACGGTATTAGAGGCACCCGCGCCGAAAGATGCACCTGCTTCCGCACCTTTACCCTGTTGCAACAGAACCAGCACTACAAGCGACAGCGCTGCCAACAGATGAAAAACAACGATGACTGTTTCCAGCATTTGTTCAGTTTCCTGCGGCGCGACAAATTGCACCGAATTCGTCTGCGTTCAGGGAAGCCCCACCAATGAGACCCCCATCGATATCCGGCATGCCGAACAGTTCGGCCGCATTGGCCGCCTTCACGCTGCCGCCGTAGAGCAGCTGCACCTTCGCAGCTACTTCAGCATCTTCTGCCGCCAGCTGGCTTCGGATGGCGGCATGCACATCCTGAGCCTGCTGTGGCGTGGCCGTAAGGCCGGTGCCGATGGCCCATACAGGCTCATAGGCAATTACTGCATTGGCAAAAGCCTTAACACCGAATGCTTCGATGATACTGCTTAGTTGACGCCCGACAACTTCGAGCGTCTTGCCAGCCTCGCGCTCTTCAAGGGTTTCCCCGATACAAAGCACTGGCTTCAAACCTTTGGCCTGGGCCGCTGCAAACTTGCGATTCAGCACTTCATCGGTTTCGCCAATGATCTGGCGACGCTCCGAATGGCCAATCAACACCAACTTGCAACCTGCTTCAACCAGCTGCTCAGGAGAAACTTCTCCGGTCAGCGCACCCTGTTCGGGTTGTACAGCAGAATTCTGTGCGCCGACAGTAATTTCTTTACCTGCCAGGCCATCGATCACTTGATTGATGAACAGGGCCGGTGGAAATACCGCGACTTCCACTCCGCTCGGCAAGGCAAGATTGCTCAAGCCTTCGGTCAGCTCAGCGACGCTAGCGCGGGTACCGTGCATCTTCCAGTTACCAGCTACCATAGGGCGACGCATGCTTTACCTCGTCGGTCAAAGTGGGCGCAGATCTTACCCAACCAGATCTGCGCTGGCAAGCGCCTTCAGACACAAACTTCGCCGACCAGCTTGGCCAGTGCTTCCGCATGACCACGCACCTGGCTTTCGTCCTCGCCCTCGACCATCACCCGCACCAGAGGCTCGGTGCCCGACTTGCGCAACAGCACGCGGCCACGGCCAGCCAGTGCTTCGGTAACCTTGGCACTGGCCTCCTTGACGGCCGGGTGCTCCAGCGGGTCGACCTTGCTGGCACCGAAGCGTACATTGATCAGCACCTGCGGGCACTTGCGCAGGGCCTGACGGGCCTGAGCCAGGGTTTCGCCACGACGCTTGAGCGCCATCAACACCTGCAGCGCAGCGATGATCGCGTCACCCGTGGTGGTGTGGTTGCAGCACACGACGTGGCCGGAGTTTTCACCCCCCACCAGCCATTCACGCTCCAGCAGCTCGGCCATGACGTACCGGTCGCCGACCTTGGCCCGCACGAACGGGATATCCAGGTCCTTCAGTGCCAGCTCCAGGCCCAGGTTGCTCATGAGCGTACCCACGACCCCGCCCTGCAACTTGCCACGCTCGTGCAGATCGCGCGCGATGATGAACAGCAGTTCGTCACCGTCAACAATGGCACCGGTGTGATCGACCATCAGTACGCGGTCGCCATCACCGTCGAAGGCAATACCGAGGTCGGCATGGCCTACCAGCACGGCGGCCTGCAACGATTCGATGTGAGTCGAACCGCAACCTTCGTTGATGTTCAGACCGTCCGGCTGGGCATGCAGCACCGTTACGTCGGCACCCAGCTCGCGGAATACGCTAGGCGCGACCTTATAGGTGGCACCGTGGGCGCAATCGACCACCAGTTTGAGCCCGTCGAAGCTGGTGCTGGTCGGTACGCTGCTCTTGCAGAACTCGATGTAGCGGCCGGCAGCATCGTTGATGCGCGAAACCTTGCCCAGCTTGCCCGAGTCAACAACCGTCATCGGCTGGTCAAGCAGCTCTTCGATCATCAGTTCGACTTCATCCGGCAGCTTGGTGCCCTGGCCCGAGAAGAACTTGATGCCGTTGTCTTCGTGCGGGTTGTGCGAGGCACTGATGACAATGCCCGCCTGGGCATGGAAGGTGCGGGTCAGGTAGGCGATGGCCGGCGTAGGCATTGGCCCCAGCAGCATGACATCGGCACCTGCCGCGGCCAGACCGGCTTCGAGTGCGGACTCGAACATGTAGCCGGAGATACGCGTATCCTTGCCCACCAGCACACGGCAGTGCCCCTGCTTGCGGAAGGCCATGCCTGCCGCCCAGCCAAGCTTCAGCATGAAGTCAGGCGTGATCGGGTATTCGCCGACGCGGCCACGAATGCCGTCGGTACCAAAGTATTTTCTGCTCATAGGGACTCCAATGTTCTTATTCGGCGTTTTGCACCGCAGCGATCATGCGCACCACATCGACAGTTTCGGCCACGTCATGGACACGAAGGATGCTGGCTCCCTTGGTCATGGCCAACGCCGCCAGCGCAAGGCTGCCGTACAACCGCTCGCCGACCGGACGTTCCAGCGTCAGGCCGATCATGCTCTTTCGTGAAACGCCCACCAACAACGGGCGCCCCAGGCGATAGAGCGCTTCCATGTGCTTGAACAGGCTCAGGTTGTGCGCCAGCGTCTTGGCGAAACCAAAGCCCGGGTCAAGAATGATTTTGTGCGTGTCGATGCCGGCGGCCGCACAGGCGGCCATCCGCTGCTCAAGATATCGCGCAACGTCGGCAGTCACGTCTTCGTAATGCGGGTCGTCCTGCATGTTACCGGGCTCGCCACGCATGTGCATGAGGCACACGGGCAAACCGGTATCTGCCGCTGCATCCAGCGCACCATCGCGCTCCAGGGCCCGCACGTCGTTGATGAGCCCGGCACCGAGACGGGCCGACTCACGCATAACGGCAGGCGTGGAGGTATCGACAGAGATGACCACGTCGAGGCGGCTATTGATGGCCTCGACCATCGGCGCCACCCGCTCCAGCTCCTCGATGACCGAGACCGCGCGCGCGCCCGGCCGGGTGGACTCGCCACCAATGTCGATCAGCGTGGCGCCTGCGGCAACCATGGCTTCGGCATGACGCAGAGCCTCGTCGCGCTGGCTGAAACGCCCGCCATCGGAGAAGGAATCAGGGGTGATATTGAGAATACCCATGACATGGGTACGTGACAAATCAAGAACCCGGTTGCCGCAAGGCAACCGGGTCGGGTACTGCACTGAGCTCATAGATGCCCTTAGTGTTGAGCTGCTGGGCCGCCGATTGGCGATTCCGGGCGATCATTCTGGGCCGCAGGCGTGCCCGAATCCTTGTCATCGTCCCAGTCACGCGGTTCGCGTGGCGTACGCCCAGCCATGATGTCGTCGATCTGATCGGCATCAATGGTCTCATACTTCATCAGCGCTTCGGTCATCGCTTCAAGCTTGTCGCGGTTCTCGATCAACAGCTGCTTGGCAGTGGCGTAGCACTGATCAATGATGCTGCGGACCTCGGAGTCGATCAGCTTGGCAGTTTCGCCGGAGACACTGGCGTGCTGGCTGCCGGCACTGCGGCCGAGGAACACTTCACCCTCTTCTTCGGCGTACATCAGCGGGCCGAGTTTCTCGGACAGGCCCCATTTGGTGACCATGTTACGAGCGATCTGGCTGGCACGCATGATGTCATTCGACGCACCGGTGGTGACGCCATCGAAGCCCAGCGTCATCTCTTCGGCAATACGGCCACCGTACAGCGAGCAGATCTGACTGATCAGCGCACGCTTGGACAGGCTATAGCGGTCTTCTTCCGGCAGGAACATGGTCACACCCAGGGCACGGCCACGCGGGATGATCGAAACCTTGTAGACCGGGTCGTGCTCAGGCACCAGGCGACCGACAATGGCATGACCAGCCTCGTGGTAAGCGGTGTTCTTCTTTTCCTTCTCGGACATGACCATGGTCTTGCGCTCGGCGCCCATCATGATCTTGTCCTTGGCCAGCTCGAACTCTTTCATTTCGACCAGGCGCTTGTTGGAACGCGCGGCAAACAGCGATGCTTCGTTGACCAAGTTGGCAAGGTCGGCACCGGAGAAGCCTGGGGTACCACGGGCAATGACGGCCGGGTTGACGTTCTCGCCAATCGGCACCTTGCGCATGTGCACCTTGAGGATCTGTTCGCGACCACGGATATCCGGCAGGCCAACCACTACCTGGCGGTCGAAGCGGCCGGGACGCAGCAGTGCCGGGTCGAGCACGTCCGGACGGTTGGTTGCGGCGATGACGATGATGCCATCGTTCATTTCAAAGCCGTCCATCTCCACCAGCAACTGGTTGAGGGTTTGCTCACGCTCGTCGTGACCGCCACCCATGCCGGCGCCACGGTGGCGACCAACGGCGTCGATCTCGTCGATGAAGATGATGCACGGGGCGTGCTTCTTGGCCTGTTCGAACATGTCGCGAACGCGGCTGGCACCGACACCGACGAACATTTCCACGAAGTCTGAACCGGAGATGGTGAAGAACGGCACCTTCGCCTCACCGGCGATGGCCTTGGCCAGCAAGGTCTTACCGGTACCGGGCGGGCCAACCATCAGCACGCCACGCGGAATACGGCCACCCAAGCGCTGGAACTTGCCCGGGTCGCGCAGGAACTCGACCAGCTCACCGACTTCTTCCTTGGCTTCATCGCAACCTGCGACGTCAGCCAGGGTCGTCTTGACCTGGTCTTCCGACAGCAGGCGCGCCTTGCTCTTGCCGAAACTCATCGGCCCGCCCTTG
This sequence comes from Pseudomonas sp. BN607, assembly GCF_029871175.1. Lineage (NCBI taxonomy): Bacteria > Pseudomonadati > Pseudomonadota > Gammaproteobacteria > Pseudomonadales > Pseudomonadaceae > Pseudomonas > Pseudomonas sp. BN607. Next base: position 185,378 of record NZ_SSOE01000063.1, on the reverse strand, counting down.
CCGCCCGCACCGCCCTGCATCTGGCGCATGAAGAACATGAACACGGCAATGATCACCAGGATCGGGAAGCTGGCTACCAGCAACTGGGTCCAGATGCTCTGCTGCTCAGGCTGTTTGCCTTCGACAACCACATGGTTGTCGACCAGGTCGCCAATCAGGCCGTTGTCGGTAATGGCCGGACGCACAGTCTTGAAGTTGTCGCCGTCGGCGCGTTTGCCGGTAATGATGTAGCCGTCGACAGTCACACGCTCGACCTTGCCATCCTTGACCTGCTGGATGAAGTCGGAGTAGTTGAGGGTCTGCGGCTCGTTAGGGCTGGAGAAGTTGTTCATCACTGTCACCAGGACAGCTGCGATGATCAACCACAGGATCAGATTCTTTGCCATGTCGTTCAATTCGCTACCCTCTGAGGCCGGCGCACGACGCAGCCGTGCCTCGCATGATATTCATCGCCCTAACTTACTACATTACCTACGCAGCCGCAGGCACCGTCTGTAACCCTTTGTGAAAGCTAGACTACACGAAGTTCGGACAATCCTGACGCCGCGGCCAATTGGAAATAACTATCAGCCGCCGCGCTTCACGCCTTTCAAGCGCCTTTGAAACCTTTGCCCAACAGGTACTGCTCACGCGAACGATCCCGCGAAGAGGATGGTTTGCGCATCTGCACCTTGTCGAATTTGGTGCGCACATCCTTCAGGTACATGTCGAAACCTTCGCCCTGGAAAATCTTGATCAGGAAATCACCGCCAGGCTTCAGTACACGGGTTGCCAGATCCAGGGCCAGCTCGCAGAGGAACATCGCGCGCGGCATGTCCACTTCGGGCGTACCACTCATATTGGGGGCCATGTCGGAAATCACAAGGTCTACATGCGAATCCCCTACCGCCTCCAGGATTTGCTGGAGCACGGCATCATCGGTGAAATCGCCCTGAATGAAGGTCACATCGGGGATCGAGTCCATTTCCAGGATGTCGGAAGCGATCAACCGACCCTGGCCACCAATCAGACGACTGGTCACCTGCGACCAGCCACCCGGGGCCGCACCGAGGTCGATGACGCTCATGCCGGGACGGATCAGGCGGTCTTTTTCCTGGATCTCCAGCAGTTTGTAGCTCGCTCGCGAGCGGTAGCCATCCTTCTGTGCCTGCTTTACAAAAGGATCGTTGAAATGCTCTCGCAGCCAGTTTGCGCTGCTTTTGGAACGTTGTACCACGGGGCACCTCGATGATATGCGTCGTGATTGACTGGGCGGAGCCGGTGGCCCTCGGGTAAAATGCCGGTCAATTTTACAGAATCAGACGGAAAGGGTCAGATTATGCCGCTCAATAACGAGCAGAAGAAGCAATACAAGTCCATTGGTCATGACCTGAAGCCGGTCCTGATCGTTGCTGGCAACGGTTTGAATGAAGGCGTCATCGCCGAGCTGGAGCGTGCTCTGGTCGACCACGAACTGATCAAGGTCGAAATCCGTTCGGAAGACCGCGAAGAACGCGCAGAGACCATTGCCGAGCTGTGCAAGGCCGGCCGTGCCGAGCTGGTGCAGACCATCGGCAAGAAAGCCCTGATCTACCGCAAGAACCCACAGCCGAACAAGCAGCTGTCCAACATCCACCGTTACAAGTAACGGTGGCTCCGGTCAGTGGCGCGTCGGACGCGCCCTGACCGGCACCGGCTGGGCCACCAGGACAATGCCGGAAAAGCCCAGCACCAAGAAGCAGAACATCTGCCAGCGCTCGCCGACGGAAATGCCGTAGCGCAAGGTGTAGTACCCCACGCAGGCACCGAAGCCGAGCAACAGCATCTGGCCCCGGAACTGCCGCCACCAGGCCGCCAGGCCGTCCACCCTTGCCAGCACTGCCAGCTGGGTCAACAAGCCAAGTAACGCCACGCCGATCAACCAGCGGTCGATCTGCCCGGCGATATCCTGCACCAGCAGCGGCGCCAGGCCACTGACCTTGAGCGCAGGCACCAGCCCCACGTGGAACACCCACAGGCCTCCGACCCAGAATACCTGGGCCAGTTGCCAGAGGATCCCCTCAAGGGATGGCGCCCGCAGGCGCCGGTCAGATGTGCTTGACTTCGACAATCTCGTACTCGACCGTGCCACTAGGCGTCTTGACGACGACGGTATCACCTTCTTCCTTGCCGATGATGGCACGGGCAATGGGTGCGCCGCTCGACAGCTTGCCCTGCTTCACGTCGGCTTCATCCTCGCCAACGATCTGGTAGGTCACCTCTTCATCTGTTTCGGTGTTGGCCAGTACCACGGTGGTACCGAAAATCACCTTGCCAGTATGAGGGATAGTGGTCACATCAATGACCACCGAATTCTGCAGACGGCCTTCGATATCACGGATACGCGCCTCGACCATGCCCTGCTCCTCGCGGGCGGCATGGTATTCGGCGTTTTCCTTGAGGTCACCCAGTTCCCGTGCTTCACCGATGGCCTGGCTCAGGCGCGGGCGCTCGGTCTTGCTCAGGAACAGATGCTCCTCTTCCAGGGCGCGGGCGCCCTGGACGGTCATTGGGTACTTGGTAATACTCATGCTTTGAGTCCTGCATGCAGATCCTGCAAGCGGCGAACGGTCTTTTCCGGACCGAATTTCAGCGCTTCGCAGATGGCTTCACCAGCCGCAATGGTAGTGGTGCAGTAAATCTTGTGCTGCAGCGCATTGCGACGAATCGAGTAGGAATCGGCGATCGACTGGCGGCCTTCGGTGGTGTTGATGATCAGCGAAACTTCGTCGTTCTTGATCATGTCGACCACGTGCGGGCGACCTTCGGTCACTTTGTTCACACGGCGCACTTTCAGGCCAGCCGCTTCGATAACCTTGGCGGTGCCGGCAGTAGCAACCACTTCGAAGCCCAGGGCGATCAGGTCGCGGGCAACGCCAGCCACTTGTGGCTTGTCGTCGTCGCGCACGCTGATGAACGCGGTACCGCCGGTCGGCAGCACTTCGCTGGCACCCATCTGGGCTTTGGCGAAGGCTTCACCGAAGCTGTCACCGACACCCATGACTTCACCGGTCGATTTCATCTCAGGGCCGAGGATCGGGTCAACCCCTGGGAACTTGGCGAACGGGAAGACGGCTTCCTTGACGCTGTAGAAGTTCGGGATGATTTCCTGGGTGAAGCCCAGCTCTTTCAGGGTTTTGCCAGCCATGACGCGGGCCGCGATCATCGCCAGGGAAGTGCCGATGCACTTGGACACGAACGGTACGGTACGCGAGGCACGCGGGTTGACTTCGATCACGTAGATCTTGTCGCCCTGCAGGGCCAGCTGCACGTTCATCAGGCCGACCACGCCCAGCTCCAGCGCCATTTTCTTGACCTGAACACGGACTTCGTCCTGCACTTCCTTGCTCAGCGAGTAAGGTGGCAGCGAGCACGCCGAGTCACCGGAGTGTACGCCGGCCTGCTCGATGTGCTGCATGATCGCGCCGATGACCACGTCGGTGCCGTCGCACACCGCATCCACGTCCATCTCGATGGCGCAGTTGAGGAAGTGGTCGAGCAATACCGGGCTGTCGTTCGACACTTGTACCGCTTCACGCAGGTAGCGCTTGAGCTCGTCCAGCTCGTAGACGATCTCCATGGCACGACCGCCCAGTACGTAGGACGGGCGCACGACCAGCGGGTAGCCGATGCTGCCAGCAGCACGGATGGCTTCTTCTTCGCTGCGCACGGTGGCGTTTGGCGGCTGCAGCAGGTTCAGGCGCTGAACCATCTGCTGGAAGCGCTCACGGTCTTCGGCGCGGTCGATGGCGTCAGGGCTGGTACCGATGATCGGAACGCCAGCTTCTTCCAGGGCGCGGGCCAGCTTCAGCGGGGTCTGGCCGCCGTAGTGAACGATCACGCCCTTCGGCTTCTCGACGCGGCAGACTTCCAGCACGTCTTCCAGGGTCAGCGGCTCGAAGTACAGGCGGTCGGAAGTGTCGTAGTCGGTGGAGACGGTTTCCGGGTTGCAGTTGACCATGATGGTCTCGTAACCGTCTTCACGCAGCGCCAGGGCGGCGTGTACGCAGCAGTAGTCGAACTCGATACCTTGGCCGATACGGTTCGGGCCGCCACCCAGGATCATGATCTTGTCGCGGGTGGACGGGTTGGCCTCGCACTCTTCCTCGTAGGTGGAGTACAGGTAGGCGGTGTCGGTGGCGAACTCGGCGGCGCAGGTGTCGACGCGCTTGTACACCGGGAACACCTCCAGCTTGTGGCGGTGACGGCGCAGGTTCTTGTCGGTGATACCCAGCAGCACAGCCAGGCGCTGGTCAGAGAAGCCCTTGCGCTTCAGGCGCAGCATGTAGTCCTTGTCGATTGCCGACAGGGCCAGGGTCTTGACCTTCTCTTCTTCTTTGATCAGGTCTTCCATCTGCACCAGGAACCACATATCGATGCCGGTCAGATTGAAGATTTCTTCGCAGGTCATGCCCGAACGCATGGCGTCGGCGACGTACCAGATACGCTCGGCACCCGGCACGGTCAGTTCGCGCTTGAGGATGCTGCCGGCTTCCGGGCTGGCCAGGTCGACTTTCGGGTCGAGGCCGCAGGCGCCGACTTCCAGGCCGCGCAGGGCTTTCTGCAGGGATTCCTGGAAAGTACGGCCGATGGCCATGACTTCACCCACGGATTTCATCTGGGTGGTCAGGCGGGCGTCGGCTTTCGGGAATTTCTCGAAGGCGAAGCGTGGCAGCTTGGTGACGACGTAGTCGATCGACGGTTCGAAGGACGCCGGGGTACGGCCACCGGTAATGTCGTTCTGCAGTTCGTCGAGGGTGTAGCCGATGGCCAGCTTGGCGGCGATCTTGGCGATCGGGAAGCCGGTGGCCTTCGATGCCAGCGCCGAGGAACGCGAAACGCGCGGGTTCATCTCGATGACGACCATGCGGCCGGTATTCGGGCAAATGCCGAACTGGACGTTGGAACCGCCGGTTTCCACACCGATTTCACGCAGCACCGCCAGCGAGGCGTTGCGCATGATCTGGTATTCCTTGTCGGTCAGGGTCTGCGCCGGGGCAACAGTGATCGAGTCACCGGTGTGCACGCCCATCGGGTCGAAGTTCTCGATCGAGCAGACGATGATGCAGTTGTCCTTTTTGTCGCGGACCACTTCCATCTCGTACTCTTTCCAGCCGATCAGCGATTCGTCGATCAGCAGTTCCTTGGTCGGCGACAGGTCCAGACCACGGGTGCAGATTTCTTCGAATTCTTCACGGTTGTAGGCAATACCGCCGCCAGTGCCGCCCATGGTGAACGATGGACGGATGATGCATGGGAAGCCGAGCTTCTCGAGGACCGCATTGGCCTCTTCCATGCTGTGGGCGATACCGGAGCGCGGGCACTCCAGGCCGATGTCCTTCATGGCCTTGTCGAAGCGCGAGCGGTCTTCGGCCTTGTCGATGGTGTCGGCGTTGGCACCGATCATCTCTACGCCGAACTTCTCCAGAACGCCGTGGCGCTCCAGGTCCAGGGCGCAGTTCAGGGCGGTCTGGCCACCCATGGTCGGCAGGACGGCGTCCGGGCGCTCTTTCTCGATGATCTTGGCCACCGATTGCCACTTGATCGGCTCGATGTAGGTGGCGTCAGCCATGGCCGGGTCGGTCATGATGGTGGCTGGGTTGGAGTTCACCAGGATGACGCGGAAACCTTCTTCGCGCAGGGCTTTGCAAGCCTGGGCGCCGGAGTAGTCGAATTCGCAGGCCTGGCCGATCACGATCGGGCCGGCACCGAGAATCAGGATGCTTTTGATGTCTGTACGTTTTGGCATGGTGGTCACTCAAATCCGGGGTCAGTCGGCAAGCCGCTTTGAACAATCTGGGTCAGGCGCTGCCGGGCGCGGCGTGTGCCGGCCCGGGGCCTTGAAGCAGGATGCTCAGCGGCGCTTGGCCATGGCATCGGTGAAACGATCGAACAGCGGCGCGACGTCAGTCGGGCCTGGGCTCGCTTCAGGGTGGCCCTGGAAGCTGAACGCGCTCTTGTCGGTACGCTCGATACCCTGCAGGGTGCCGTCGAACAGCGACTTGTGAATGGCGCGAACGTTAGCCGGCAGGGTTGCCTCGTCAACGGCGAAGCCGTGGTTCTGGCTGGTGATCATGACCACACCGGTGTCCAGGTCCTGGACCGGGTGGTTGGCACCGTGGTGGCCGTGGCCCATTTTCACGGTCTTGGCGCCGGAAGCCAGGGCCAGCAGCTGATGGCCGAGGCAAATGCCGAACACCGGGATCTCGGTTTCGAGGATTTCCTTGATCGCCTGGATCGCGTAGTCGCACGGCTCAGGGTCACCAGGGCCGTTGGACAGGAACACGCCGTCCGGGTTGAGTGCCAGCACTTCGCTGGCAGGGGTCTGGGCCGGCACCACGGTCACGCGGCAGCCACGGGCAACCAGCATGCGCAGGATGTTCAGCTTCACGCCATAGTCGAAGGCGACCACATGGTAGGGCAGGTCGGCTGCGTCGATGGTCGGGTGGCTGTCGGTTTTCAGCTCCCACACGCTGGAGCGCCACTCGTAGCGTTCCTTGGTGGAAACTACCTTGGCCAGGTCCATGCCCTTCAGGCCTGGGAAGCCGCGGGCGGCGGCGATGGCGGCTTCTTCGCTGATGTTGTCACCGGCGAGGATGCAACCGTTCTGGGCGCCTTTTTCACGCAGGATACGGGTCAGGCGGCGGGTGTCGATGCCAGCGATGGCAACGACGTTGTTGGCCTTGAGGTACTCAGGCAGCGACTGGGTGTTACGCCAGTTGCTGGCCAGCAGCGGCAGGTCACGGATGACCAGGCCAGCGGACCAGACACGGTTCGACTCGGCATCTTCCGGCGTAGTACCGGTATTGCCGATGTGCGGGTAGGTCAGGGTAACGATTTGCTGCGCGTAGGAAGGGTCTGTAAGGATTTCCTGGTAGCCGGTCATAGCGGTGTTGAATACCACCTCACCAACGGTCTGACCGTCGGCACCGATGGCTTCACCGCGAAAAATACTGCCGTCGGCAAGGGCGAGTATGGCTGGCTTTGTCAAGAAGACCTCCCGTAAATCAAGCATGAAAGGGCGATCGCAGGTTGCAAAAAAGCGGAGTGACGTATGGACACGTCACCCCGCTTTCATGTGCTGAATTCAATTCGCTGCGCGCTTTTAGTGGACACACTAAAGCTATAGCTTACAGAAAAGTGCGTTTTCGGTCTACCGTGAATGTGTCTCTAAAACACATCGATGCGACAGGCTGACATCCACGCCAGCCTCTTCGCGGGCTCGCCCGCCCCCACAGGAATCGCACCAGCCCAAGAACAACGCCGCACCTGTGGGAGCGGGCAAGCCCGCGAAGCAGCCAATACCCCTCGAACGGCTTAACGCAGCTCGAGCACATCCTGCATGTCGTACAGGCCAGGCTCGCGCCCATCCAGCCACAGCGCCGCACGCACGGCGCCCTTGGCGAAGGTCATGCGGCTGGAGGCCTTGTGGGTGATTTCCAGGCGCTCGCCTTCAGCAGCGAACAACACGGTGTGATCACCGACCACATCGCCGGCACGCACGGTAGCGAAACCGATGGTTTTGCGATCACGCGCGCCGGTTTGCCCTTCACGGCCATACACGGCCACTTCCTGCAGATCACGGCCCAGCGCATTGGCAACCACTTCACCCATGCGCAGCGCAGTGCCCGACGGCGCATCGACCTTGTGCCGGTGGTGCGCTTCGATGATTTCGATATCGACATCATCGCCCAGCACCCGCGCAGCCATGTCCAGCAACTTGAGGCTCAGATTGACGCCCACACTGAAGTTGGCGGCGAACACGATTGGAATGTCTTTGCCCGCCTCGGCCAGCAACTGCTTTTCTTCGACGCTGAAACCGGTGGTGCCGATCACCATCGCCTTGCCGTGCTTGCGGCAAAACGCCAGGTGCTTGAGGGTGACAGACGGATGAGTGAAATCGATAAGAACATCGAACTCATCAACCACCTTGGCCAGGTCATCCGACAGCAGTACGCCAATGCGCCCCAGCCCCGCCAGCTCACCTGCATCCGCGCCGACCAGCGAACTGTCCGGACGATGGACCGCTGCCGTCAGCCCGCCCCCCGGTTGTTGCTGCACGGCCTCGATGAGGGTCTTGCCCATCCGCCCGGCCGCGCCCATCACTGCAATACGTCGCATAGCTTTTTCCTTGTCAGAGATCGCCGAAGAAGCGCTTCACGCCATCGAACCAGCCACTGGCCTTCGGCGAGTGCGAGCTGTCGCCTTCCAGCGAGTCACGCAGCTCTTCGAGCAGCTCGCGCTGACGGCGGCTGAGGTTGACCGGGGTTTCCACCGCCACACGGCACAACAGGTCACCGGCACCACCACCACGCACCGGCGCCACACCTTTGCCACGCAGGCGGAACTGCTTGCCGGTCTGGGTGCCTTCCGGGATCTTCAGCTTCACGCGACCGTCGAGGGTCGGCACTTCCAGCTCGCCACCCAGGGCAGCATCGGTATAGCTGATCGGCACTTCGCAGTACAGGTGCTTGCCGTCCCGCTGGAAGATTTCGTGCTCACGCACGCTGATCACCACATACAGGTCGCCAGTCGGGCCACCATGGGTACCGGCTTCGCCCTCGCCCGACAGGCGGATGCGGTCACCGGTGTCGACACCCGCCGGCACCTTGACCGACAGCGTCTTGTATTCCTCGACACGGCCTTCGCCGTGGCACGAGGTGCATGGGTCGGTGATGATCTTGCCCTGGCCATGGCAACGCGGGCAGGTCTGCTGCACCGAGAAGAAGCCCTGCTGCATGCGGACCTGGCCGATGCCACCGCATGTCGGGCAGGTCGACGGGGTCGAGCCCTTCTTGGCGCCGGAGCCGTCGCACGGCTGGCAGTTGACCAGGGTTGGCACACGGATGCTGACCGTGGTGCCGCGCACCGCTTCTTCCAGGTTCAGTTCCAGGGTGTAGCGCAGGTCGCTGCCGCGCTGGGCACCGCCACGTCCGCCACCGCGGCCACCGCCAAAGAAGTCGCTGAACACATCACCGAAGATGTCGGAGAAGTTGGCGCCACCGAAGCCCGCACCACCACCGCCCATGCTCGGGTCGACACCCGCATGGCCATACTGGTCGAACGCCGCGCGCTTGCTGGCATCAGACAGCACTTCGTAGGCCTCGTTGGCCTCCTTGAACATGTCTTCCGACTCTTTGTCACCCGGGTTGCGGTCCGGGTGGTATTTCATCGCCAGGCGGCGATAGGCTTTTTTGAGGTCAGACTCGCTGGCGCCGCGCTCGACACCCAGTACCTCATAATAATCACGCTTGGACATAGGTCATTTGCACCTTGTTGGGCGTCCGGCATCTGCGCCGCGCCATCAGCACCTGCCACTCGCCCGAACGGGCCGCTGACAGATGCTGTAAAAATTCTCGAATTCCAGATACGCCAACGCGGGAGCAAGCCCCCGCGCGGCGACATCCTACCAGCTCACCGGCAAACGACGATGAACTGGCCGACAACATGCAACGATTACTTCTTGTCTTCGCCTTTCACTTCTTCGAACTCGGCGTCGACCACGTCATCGTGCTTGGCTTCCGGTTCAGCCTGCTGCGCGCCACCCTGAGGCTGCTCGGCCGACTGCTCGGCGTACATCTTCTGAGCAACCGGGGCAGACACCTTGGACAGTTCTTCGACCTTGGCGTCGATCGCGGCCTTGTCGTCGCCTTTGACAGCGGCTTCCAGGGCAACAACGGCAGCCTCGATGGCGGTTTTCTCTTCAGCGGTGACCTTGTCGCCCGCGTCAGCGACCATCTTGCGGGTCGAGTGAACCAGCGCATCACCCTGGTTACGGGCGGCAGCCAGCTCTTCGAACTTGCGGTCTTCCTCGGCGTTTGCCTCGGCGTCACGCACCATGCGCTCGATTTCTTCGTCCGACAGGCCGGAGTTGGCCTTGATCACGATCGACTGAGTCTTGCCGGTAGCCTTGTCTTTCGCGCCTACGTGCAGAATGCCGTTGGCGTCGATGTCGAAGGTCACTTCGATCTGTGGAACGCCACGCGGTGCTGGCGGAATGTCAGCCAGGTCGAACTTGCCCAGCGACTTGTTCTGCGCAGCTTGCTTACGCTCACCCTGCAGTACGTGAATGGTCACGGCGCCCTGGTTGTCGTCGGCAGTCGAGAACACCTGCGACTTCTTGGTCGGGATGGTGGTGTTCTTCTCGATCAGCGCAGTCATCACGCCGCCCATGGTTTCGATACCCAGGGTCAGCGGGCTGACGTCCAGCAGCAGCACGTCTTTCACGTCACCGGCCAGAACAGCACCCTGGATGGCGGCGCCCATGGCGACGGCTTCGTCCGGGTTGACGTCCTTGCGCGCTTCTTTACCGAAGAAGTCGGCAACTTCTTTCTGCACCAGTGGCATGCGGGTCTGACCGCCCACCAGGATCACGTCGTCGATCTTGCTGGCGTCGATGCCGGCGTCTTTCAGGGCGATGCGGCAAGGCTCGATGGTACGCTTGACCAGGTCTTCGACCAGCGACTCCAGCTTGGCGCGGGAGATCTTCACGTTCAGGTGCTTAGGACCGGTGGCGTCTGCAGTGATGTACGGCAGGTTGACGTCGGTCGACTGAGCGGACGACAGCTCGATCTTGGCTTTTTCTGCGGCTTCTTTCAGGCGCTGCAGGGCCAGAGGATCGTTCTTCAGGTCCATGCCCGACTCTTTCTTGAACTCGTCGACGAGGTAGTCGATCAAGCGCATGTCGAAGTCTTCACCACCCAGGAAGGTGTCGCCGTTGGTAGCCAGTACTTCGAACTGGTGCTCACCGTCGACTTCGGCAATTTCGATGACCGAAACGTCGAAGGTACCACCACCCAGGTCATAAACGATGACGGTGTGGTCGCCCTTGGCCTTGTCCATGCCGTAAGCCAGTGCAGCGGCAGTCGGCTCGTTGATGATGCGTTTTACGTCCAGGCCAGCGATGCGGCCGGCGTCTTTGGTAGCCTGACGCTGGCTGTCGTTGAAGTAGGCCGGAACGGTGATGACCGCTTCGGTCACAGGCTCGCCGAGGTAGTCTTCGGCGGTCTTCTTCATTTTCTTCAGGACTTCGGCGCTGATTTGCGGCGGAGCCATTTCCTTGCCAGCAGCCTCGACCCAGGCGTCACCGTTGTTCGCCTTGACGATCTTGTACGGCACCAGCTTGATGTCTTTCTGCACGACGTCTTCTTCGAAGCGGCGGCCAATCAGGCGCTTCACTGCGAACAGGGTGTTGTGCGGGTTGGTCACAGCCTGACGCTTGGCCGACTGACCGACCAGGATTTCGCCGTCGTTGGCGTAGGCCACGATCGAAGGGGTAGTACGCGCACCTTCGGCGTTTTCGATGACCTTGACGTTACCGTTTTCCAGAATGGAGACGCACGAGTTGGTGGTCCCCAGGTCGATACCGATGATTTTACCCATGTTAACTCTCCCGAAACTTGAATTTGGTAGCAGCGACTACTTTGGCCAACTGCGGTAATACTTGAAGGCTTGACACCTAGATGGGGATGCCCCGGAGGATTTCAAGCCTTTTCATTGATCGAGGGTTGCGCCGCGCTCGGCGCCTTGCTGACCACCACCATGGCGGGGCGCAGCAGGCGGCCGTTCAGCAGGTAACCCTTCTGGAACACATTCAGCACGCTGTTTGGCTCGACCTCGGCGTTTTCCTGCATGGCCATGGCCTGGTGGTGCTCAGGGTTGAATGGCTGACCGTGCGGGTCGACCGCTTCGAGGTGGTAGCGCTTGAGGATGTCCTGGAACATCTTCAGGGTCAGCTCGACGCCTTCGCGGATCTGCTTGACGTGCTCGTCCTCGGCACTGGAGTGGGCCAAGGCCAGCTCCAGGCTGTCGATCACCGGCAGCAGGTCGCTGGAGAACTTTTCCAGGGCGAACTTGTGAGCCTTTTCGACATCCTGCTCGGCGCGACGGCGCACGTTCTGCAAGTCGGCTACAGCGCGCAGCGACTGGTCCTTGGCGGCGGCCAGCTGTTCCTCGAGTTCCAGAACACGGGCGTCAGCAGTGGTTTCTGCACCAGTTTCTTCAACATTAAGGTCTTTTTCGTTCAGCTGTTCGTCAGCCATGGGGTCTCTCCTGCGCAATTTTGTGGACTGCGAGCCAGGCTCGCCTTGGATGTCGGCTATATGGGGCCGGAAAAACCAGCTTCAAGGGGCAAGGTGGTTTTCCAGCCCGAAACAGAATCTGCCAAGGGGCATTGGCAGGCCTGAAAAAAGTACTGTATAAATAACCAGACCTGACTTTCGGGAGCCGCCCCCATGCTGGTGCACCTGTCCATTCACAACTACGCCATCGTCGAGCACCTCGACCTCGAAATCGCCTGCGGTATGTCCGTCATCACTGGCGAGACCGGTGCTGGCAAATCGATCATGCTCGACGCCCTCGGCCTGGCCCTGGGCGACCGTGCCGACAGCGGCGTGGTGCGCCCCGGCACCGACAAGGCAGACATCCTCGCCACGTTCGACCTGGTGGACATCCCCGAGGCCCACACTTGGCTGGCCGAGCGTGATCTGGACAACGACGGCCTGTGCATCCTGCGCCGGGTCATCACCGCCGAAGGCCGCAGCCGTGGCTACATCAATGGCACGCCCTGCCCGCTTGGCGACCTCAAGGCACTGGGCGAACTGTTGATCGACATCCACAGCCAGCACGAGCATCAGTCACTGCTCAAGACCGACACCCACCGCCGCCTGCTCGACGAGTACGCCGGCGCGGTCGACCTGGCCCGCCAAGTGCAACTGGCCGCCAAACGCTGGAACCAGACCCGCCTCGAGCTGGAGCGCCTGTCCAACTCCGGTGACGAGCAACGCGCGCGCCATCAGTTGCTGAGCTACCAGCTGGAAGAACTGGACAACCTCGGCCTGGGTGAACACGAGCTGGAGCAACTGGAGCAGGAACACAAAAACCTGACCAGCGCCGAAGCCCTTTTCGGCATCTGCCGGCAGGTCATCGACCAGTGCAGCGAAAGCGATTCGGGGAATGTGCTCAGCGCCCTCACCGCCAGCCTCAACCGCCTGGGCGCTGCCACCAATTCGCCCAAGGCACTGGGCGAAGCCGCCAACCTGATCGCCAGCGCGCAGATTCAAGTCGAGGAGGCCATGGGTGAACTCAATCGCTTCCTCGACAACTTCGACGCCGACCCGATGCGCCTGCAGGCACTGGAAGAGCGCCTGGACACTATCTATACACTGGCACGCAAGCACCGCGTGCACCCGACCGAGCTGCCCCACCTGCAGCAACAGCTGATGGAAGAGCTGGAAGGCCTGAACGCCAGCGACGAATCGATCGAGCAGCTTGGCGAAGAACTGGCGGCCTTTGCCCAGCACTATAAAGAGAAGGCCCGCGAACTCAGCGCCCTGCGCCAGCAGGCTGCCCAGCAGCTGGCAGTGGCCGTGGAGCATGAAATCCAGCGCCTGGGCATGCCCGGCGGGCGTTTCTGCATCGAACTGACAGCGAACGAAGGCGCCGAACTGTCACCCCATGGCCTGGAGCAGATCGAACTGTTGGTCAGCGCCAACCCTGGCCAGCCGCTCAAGGGCCTGGCGAAAGTGGCGTCGGGCGGTGAACTGTCACGTATCAGCCTGGCGATCCAGGTGATTACCGCGCAGACCTCGCGCATTCCTACCCTGGTGTTCGACGAGGTTGACGTAGGTATTGGCGGGCCAACGGCAGAAATCGTCGGCCAACTGCTGCGGCGCCTGGGCGAGCGCGGCCAGGTACTGACCGTGACCCACCTGCCGCAGGTGGCGGCGCAGGGGCATCACCATTTGTTCGTGCACAAAGTACGCAACAGCGACACCACCCATACCGCCGTGGCTAGCCTTGGCAAGCGCGAGCGAGTCGAGGAAGTGGCGCGAATGCTGGGCGGCATCGACCTGACCAAGGAATCCCTGGCCCATGCGCGCAAGATGGTGGTGAGCGGGAAGGCCTGATCCTTTCTTTCCCAGGGCGATTCGCGGGCACGCCCGCTCCCACAGGGTGATCACAGGATCTTAAACCTGAGATGTACCTGTGGGAGCGGGCGCGCCCGCGAAGAGGCCGGCACGGGCAACACATTTTTCAACCCCAGAAAGCACAAAGGCGACCCGAAGGTCGCCTTTGTCATCCGTAACGAAAAAATCGTTACTTCTTCTTACGGACGTACAGGACCAGATTGTGGTCCACCAACTCGAAACCGTGCTCTTCCACGATTTCACGCTGACGCTTCTCGATTTCAGCATCCATGAACTCGATAACTTCGCTGGTATCCACGTTGACCATGTGGTCGTGGTGACCGCCATCGGCCAGCTCGAACACAGCGTGGCCGCCGTCGAAGTTGTGGCGAACCACCAGGCCCGCCGCTTCGAACTGGGTCAGTACGCGATACACGGTGGCCAGGCCGACGTCCTCGCCAGCTTCCATCAGCGCCTTGTAGACGTCCTCGGCACTCATGTGACGCTGCTCGGTAGAATCGAGCATCTGAAGGATCTTAACTCGAGGCAGGGTCACCTTGAGACCGGCTTTGCGCAATTCGCTATTTTCAACCATGGTCAGCTTTCTCGCCGATGCTGCTTCGCAGCTTCTCTTAATACGGGTATGATCGGGGTTTACGTTGTCCAGCCAAGATAGTGGAAGTCGCCCACCGATGCAAAACACCAAGCTCTTGCTAAACAGCCTCGCCCTCGCGGGACTGCTCGCACTCGCCGGTTGCTCGTTTCCCGGGGTTTACAAAATCGACATCCAGCAGGGCAATGTCGTCACGCAAGACATGATAGACCAATTACGCCCCGGAATGACCCGCCGGCAAGTAAGGTTTATCATGGGCAACCCGCTGATTCAGGACACCTTCAACACCAACCGGTGGGATTACCTGTACAGCCTGCAACCTGGTGGCGGCAAACGCCAGCAGGAGCGCATGAGCATTTTCTTCAACGAAAGCGACCAGCTGGTCAGCCTGTCTGGCGACTTCATGCCGGGCGTCAGCCGCGACCAGGAAATCCTGGGTGGCAGCGGCGACACCACGGTCAGCCCGGCCACCGAGCCAGGCCAGACCGAGCAGCCTGCTGTTCAGCCTGAAGAAAAGCCAGCCAAACCTGGTTCGACCGAAGAGTCCATCCAGCGCGAGATCGATACCATCGAGACCACCCCGGTCCCGACTCCGGCACCGCTGGAAACCCAGTAATCGGCACGCAGATGCAAAAAAGCCCGGACTTGTTCCGGGCTTTTTTGTTGTCGCGTACTCAGTCAGGCATGCAGTTGCTTGGCACGCTGGCAAAACGCATCAACCAGCGTATTGGCTGCCTGGTTGAACAGCGGCCCCAAGGTGGCGCGCACAATCGGCCCAGCGTAATCAAAGGACAGGTCCAGGCTGATTTTGCAGGCTTTTTCGCCCAGCGGCTTGAACACCCAAACACCATGCAACTGGGTGAACGGCCCCTCCTCCAGGTTCATCTCGATGGACTGCCCCGGCACCAGTACGTTACGCGTCACGAAGTGCTGGCTCATGCCCCCCTTGGCCACCTCGAGCTTGGCGCGCATGTGGGTGTCGCCGGCTTCGATCACCGTCGAGGCCGAGCACCACGGCAAAAACTCAGGGTAGCTGGCCACATCGTTGACCAGATCGTAGAGCGCCTGGGCAGGGTAAGGCAGCAGGGCGGAGCGTTGAATATGGGTAGTCATCCAGGCGTCACTTCCAAGGCTGGGTGGCGGTGCTTCGCAGCGTGCCGAAAACAGGTTCTGTACGTATGACAGGCCTTGTATTGTCCGGTATTCATTCCGGTGGCTCAAGCACACCGAAATCCCGTAGCGGACGACGCTTCGAGTTGCCTATAATGCGGCCCCTATGGCTAAGCAAAAGAAACATCCGACCGGGACCATCGCGCAAAACAAGAAGGCGCGACACGATTACTTCATCGAACACAAGTTCGAGGCCGGGCTGGTCCTGTCCGGTTGGGAAGTAAAAAGCCTGCGAGCCGGCAAGGCGCACCTCGTTGACAGCTACGTGCTGCTCAAGGACGGCGAAGCCTGGCTGTTCGGCAGCCACATCACCCCGCTGACCACGGCCAGCACCCACGTCATCGCCGACCCTATCCGCACCCGCAAGCTGCTGCTGAACAAGCGCGAGCTTGAACGGCTGGAAGCTGCGGTCGCGCAAAAGGGTTACACCTGCGTGGCCTTGTCGCTGTACTGGAGCAAGCACCTGATCAAGTGCGAAATCGCACTCGGCAAGGGCAAGAAGGAATTCGACAAGCGCGATACCGTGCGCGAACGCGATTCCAACCGCGAGCTGCAGCGGGCTGTGCGGAACAAAGGCAAGGAAGAGTAACCACTCTTCAGCCTGTTCTGGCCTCTTCGCGGGCACGCCCGCTCCCACAGGAATGGCACCAGGTTCAAGCCCGGCGCCTACCCTGTGGGAGCGGGCTTGCCCGCGAAGAAGGCAGCACTGCCCATAAAAGCCTCAGCGCCCGCTGCGCCGCTCCGCCCGCGCCACCCGCTGCGCTTCTTCGTGCGCCTCATGCAGCACTTCCTGCACATACAAAATGTGCCGGCTGGACACTTCCCGCGCATCCTCCGCCCTGCCCTCGACAATCGCCAGGTACAGCTCCCGGTGCTGACTGATCAGCATGTCCCGGGTTTCGGTACGCTGCTGGTACATGCCCCCGATGTTGGTCACCACGTTGCGTTTCAGCAGGTCGAACAAACCCCGGATGGTGTGCAGCAACACCGCGTTATGGCTGGCCTCGGCGATCGCCAGGTGGAAGCGCGCATCAGCCGCGCCCTCCTCCGCACGGGTCACCTCATCGACCCTGGCATAGCAGTCCTGCAGCGTGTCGAAGGCCGCCTTCAACCGTGCCCGGTCCGGCTCGGTGGCACGCTGGGCCGCGTAATAGGCGCAGGACGCCTCCAGGGTATGGCGGAACTCGAGCAGGTCCCGCTGCGCCTCAGCACTGTGCTCGAGCAATTGCAGTAGTGGATCGCTGAACGTAGACCCCAGCGATTCGGCAACAAAATTGCCGCCACCCTGGCGGCTGACCAGCAGCCCTTTGGCTACCAGCTTCTGGATCGCCTCACGCAGTGACGGGCGGGATACACCAAACTGCTCGGCCAGGACGCGCTCGGCCGGCAGCCGCTGCCCCGAGGTCAGCGTGCCTTCCAGAATCATCCCTTCCAGCCGATCGACAATGTCGTCGGACAGGCGCCGTTGGCGGACCTGATCAAAAACCATCACATGCTCTCCACAAACCCCCGGCAAATTTCAGGGGTTGCCTATTCTCGCCGATCCAGGCAGCGCGAACACCCATCACACCGCGTTTTTCGCAGCACATCAGGTGCCCGCTCATCGATACACGACCAAAGTTTTGCACGGGACAAATTGACACACCCACGACAGCCCTTTTAACCTAGCGACCAGCCATTGTAAATTGGTCTTACCAATTATCCAATGCCAGTGCCTGACCAACAACAATTAGGGGC
Organism: Pseudomonas sp. BN607; assembly: GCF_029871175.1. Lineage (NCBI taxonomy): Bacteria > Pseudomonadati > Pseudomonadota > Gammaproteobacteria > Pseudomonadales > Pseudomonadaceae > Pseudomonas > Pseudomonas sp. BN607. Next base: position 167,933 of record NZ_SSOE01000063.1, on the reverse strand, counting down.
CACCCCATATGCAAACCTGGCAACAACTCTATAGCCCGCTTGGTAGCCTTGGCCTGTCCGCACTCGCGGCGGTCATCCCGATCGTGTTCTTCTTCCTCGCCCTGGCCGTGTTCCGACTCAAAGGCCACGTGGCTGGCAGCATCACCCTGGCACTGTCGATCCTGGTAGCGATCTTCGCCTTCCAGATGCCTGTCGACATGGCCTTCGCCGCTGCGGGTTACGGCTTCCTCTACGGCCTCTGGCCAATTGCCTGGATCATCGTTGCCGCGGTGTTCCTGTACAAACTCACGGTCAAGAGCGGCCAGTTCGAAGTGATCCGCAGCTCGGTGCTGTCGATTACCGACGACCAGCGCCTGCAAGTACTGCTGATCGGCTTCTGCTTCGGTGCCTTCCTGGAAGGTGCGGCAGGCTTTGGCGCACCCGTGGCCATTACGGCCGCGCTGCTGGTAGGCCTGGGCTTCAACCCGCTGTACGCCGCCGGCCTTTGCCTGATCGCCAACACCGCCCCCGTGGCCTTCGGCGCCCTCGGCATCCCGATCATCGTGGCCGGCCAGGTCACCGGCATCGACGCCTTCCACATCGGCGCCATGACCGGTCGCCAGTTGCCGCTGCTGTCGCTGTTCGTGCCGTTCTGGCTGGTGTTCATGATGGACGGCCTGCGTGGCGTGAAGGAAACCTGGCCCGCCGCCCTGGTCGCCGGCCTGAGCTTTGCCGTCACCCAGTACTTCACCTCCAACTTCATCGGCCCAGAGCTGCCTGACATCACTTCGGCCCTGGCCAGCCTGATCTGCCTGACCCTGTTCCTGAAAGTCTGGCAACCCAAGCGTTCGTTCGGCGAAGCCAAGGGCAGCGTCGGCGCCGCCGTGGTCCAGCCAAGCGGCAGCCAGCCAAGCCCCTACAGCTTTGGCGAGATCTTCAAGGCCTGGTCGCCGTTCCTGATCCTCACCGTGCTGGTCACCATCTGGACCCTGAAGCCGTTCAAGGCGGCCTTCGCCCCGGGCGGCGCGATGTACAACTTCGTGTTCAACTTCGCCATCCCGCACCTGGACCAGCTGGTCATCAAGACCGCCCCGATCGTTGCCGCGCCAACCGCCATGCCAGCGGTGTTCAAGCTGGACCCGATCTCTGCCACCGGCACCGCGATCTTCCTTTCGGCACTGATTTCCATGGCGGTACTGAAGATCAACTTCAAAACTGGTCTTACCACTTTCAAAGAGACCTTCTGGGAACTGCGCTGGCCGATCCTGTCGATCGGCATGGTGCTGGCCTTCGCCTTTGTCACCAACTACTCGGGCATGTCCTCGACCATGGCCTTGGTGCTGGCCGGCACGGGCGCAGCGTTCCCGTTCTTCTCGCCGTTCCTCGGCTGGCTGGGCGTGTTCCTGACCGGCTCGGACACCTCGTCCAATGCCCTGTTCAGCTCGCTGCAGGCCACCACCGCGCACCAGATCGGGGTCAACGACACCCTGCTGGTAGCCGCCAACACCAGCGGCGGCGTGACCGGCAAGATGATTTCGCCGCAATCGATCGCCGTGGCCTGCGCCGCTACCGGCCTGGTCGGCAAGGAATCCGACCTGTTCCGCTTCACCGTCAAGCACAGCCTGTTCTTCGCCACCATCGTCGGCCTGATCACCCTGATCCAGGCTTACTGGCTGACCGGCATGCTGGTTCATCACTAAAGTGAAAGGGGCCGGGCGCCGTCACGCGCCCGGCATTCCCCACAAGCAACGCTGCGAGAATCCATGATCATTTCTGCCTCTACCGACTATCGCGCCGCGGCCCAACGCAAGCTGCCTCCCTTCCTGTTCCACTACGCTGACGGCGGCGCCTACGCCGAACACACCCTGCGCCACAACGTGTCCGATTTGGCCAGCATCGCCCTGCGCCAGCGCGTGCTGAAGAACATGTCCGAACTCAGCCTCGAGACCCGGCTGTTCGACGAGACCCTGAGCATGCCGGTGGCCCTGGCCCCGGTCGGCCTCACCGGCATGTACGCCCGCCGTGGCGAAGTGCAGGCCGCGCGTGCAGCCGCCGCCCATGGCATCCCGTTCACCATGTCTACGGTATCGGTTTGCCCGATCGAAGAAGTGGCGCCGGCCATCGACCGGCCGATGTGGTTCCAGCTGTATGTGCTGAAGGACCGCGGCTTCATGCGCAATGCCCTGGAGCGGGCCAGGGCTGCCGGGGTCAAGACCCTGGTGTTCACCGTCGACATGCCGGTGCCCGGCGCCCGCTACCGCGACGCGCACTCCGGCATGAGCGGCAAGAACGGGCCGATGCGCCGGGTATTGCAAGCGATGACCCACCCAGAATGGGCGTGGGACGTTGGCGTAATGGGCCGCCCGCACGACCTGGGCAACATCTCCAGATACCGCGGCAACCCCACCGGCCTGGCCGACTACATTGGCTGGCTGGGCAACAACTTCGACCCGTCCATCTCGTGGAAAGACCTGGAGTGGATCCGCGAGTTCTGGGACGGCCCGATGATCATCAAGGGCATTCTCGATGCCGATGACGCCCGCGATGCGGTCAAGTTCGGTGCCGACGGTATCGTCGTGTCCAACCACGGCGGGCGCCAGCTCGACGGCGTGCTGTCCAGCGCCCGCGCCCTGCCGGCAATCGCCGACGCGGTCAAAGGTGACCTGAAGATTCTGGCCGACTCCGGTATCCGCAGCGGCCTCGATGTGGTGCGCATGATCGCCATGGGCGCCGACACCGTGCTGATCGGCCGGGCCTTCCTCTGGGCCCTTGCCGTGCATGGCGAAGCCGGGGTGAAGAACCTGCTGGAGCTGTTCGAGAAGGAAATGCGCGTGGCCATGGTGCTGACCGGCGCCAAGTCGATCAGCGAGATCACCCGCGACTCGCTGGTACGCGAACTGGGCGCCTGACCGCCTGCAAGAACCAACGCCTGATTGACCTGGGGCATGTGGCGCACAGACGCCACAGCCCCGCGAGGAGACTGCATGAGCTTGCCCGCCGCGTTCCTGCGTGATGCCGAGCGCCTGATACCCGCCGAACGCCGCTTCGACGACCCCACGTCCACCCTGGCCTTTGGCACCGACGCCAGCTTCTACCGGCTGATCCCCAAGCTGGTGGTGCGCGTCGAGTCCGAAGACGAAGTAGTCGGCCTGATCAAACTGGCCCAGCGCGAGCGGGTGCCGGTCACCTTCCGCGCTGCCGGCACCAGCCTGTCTGGCCAGGCCATCAGCGACTCGGTGCTGATCGTGCTCGGTGACAACTGGAATGGCCGCGAGATCCGTGGCCAGGGCGAGCAAATCCGCCTGCAACCCGGCGTGATCGGCGCCCAGGCCAACGCCTGGCTGGCCCCGTTCGGGCGCAAGATCGGCCCTGACCCGGCCTCGATCAACGCCTGCAAGATCGGCGGCATCGTCGCCAACAACGCCAGTGGCATGTGCTGCGGCACCGCGCAGAACACCTACCACACCCTGGCCGGCCTGCGCCTGGTGCTGGCCGACGGCACCCGCCTGGACAGCGAAGACCCGGCCAGCGTTGCCGCCTTCGAAAACAGCCACGCCGAACTGCTGGAAGCACTGGCCCGCCTTGGCCGCGAAACCCGCGCCAACACCGCGCTGGCCGACCGCATTCGGCACAAATACCGGCTGAAGAACACCACGGGCCTGTCACTGAACGCACTGGTGGACTACGACCAGCCGCTGGACATCCTGCAGCACCTGCTGGTCGGCTCGGAAGGCACGCTGGGCTTTATCAGTGCTGTCACTTACGACACCGTGCCCGACCACCCGCACAAGGCCAGCGCCCTGCTGGTGTTCCCCAGCGTCGAAAGCTGCTGCCGCGCGGTACCCGTCCTCAAGCAGCAGCCGGTCTCGGCCGTGGAACTGCTCGACCGCCGCAGCCTGCGCTCGGTGCAGAACATGCCCGGCATGCCGCTCTGGGTAAAAGGCCTGTCGGACAATGCCTGCGCCCTGCTGATCGAATCCCGCGCCGCCAGCCAGAGCCTGCTGCACGAGCAACTGCAGCAGATCATGGCCTCGATCGCCGACTTCCCGCTGGAACAACAGGTGGACTTCAGCGAAGACCCGGCCGTGTACAACCAGCTGTGGAAAATCCGCAAGGACACCTTCCCCGCCGTCGGTGCCGTGCGCCAGACCGGCACCACGGTCATCATCGAAGACGTGACCTTCCCCGTCGAGCAACTGGCCGAGGGCGTCAACCGCCTGATCCAGCTGTTCGACAAGCATCACTATGACGAAGCGATCATTTTCGGCCACGCGCTGGAAGGCAACCTGCACTTCGTCTTTACCCAGGGTTTCAACAGCGCCGAAGAAGTCGCCCGTTACCAGGCGTTCATGGACGACGTGGCCCAACTGGTGGCGGTGGAGTTTGGCGGCTCGCTGAAGGCCGAGCACGGTACAGGCCGCAACATGGCACCGTTCGTGGAGCTGGAATGGGGCCAAGACGCCTACCAACTGATGTGGAAGCTCAAGCGCCTGCTCGACCCCAACGGCATCCTCAACCCCGACGTGGTATTGAGTGAAGATCCGGACATCCACCTGAAGAACCTCAAGCCGCTGCCGGCCGCCGACGAAATCGTCGACAAGTGCATCGAGTGCGGCTTCTGCGAACCGGTATGCCCCTCCAAAGGCCTGACCCTCAGCCCACGCCAGCGCATCGTCATGTGGCGTGACATCCAGGCCAAGCAGCGCGCCGGCATGGATACCCGCGAACTGATGCAGACCTACCAGTACCAGGGCATCGACACCTGCGCCGCTACCGGCCTGTGTGCCCAGCGCTGCCCGGTCGGCATCAACACCGGCGAGCTGGTGAAGAAACTGCGCAGCCAGGCCGCCGACCACACCAAGACCGCCAACTGGCTGGCCGAACACTTCCACACGGCCTTGGGCGGCGCCCGTCTGACGCTGACCGCTGCCAACACCGCACGCAAGCTGCTAGGCGCCCCGCGCCTGGGCCGCCTGAGTGCGTCGATGAGCAAAGCCAGCAAGGGCCGCCTGCCGCAGTGGACCCCGGCCATGCCGCAACCACTGCGCCCACTGGATTTCGGCCCGGCCAGCAACGACGCCCGCCCCCGCGTGGTGTACCTGGCTGCCTGCGTGTCGCGGGTGATGGGCCCGGCGTATTCCGATCGCGAGCAAAGTTCGCTGCTGGACAAGACCCGCGCCCTGCTGGAAAAGGCCGGTTACCAGGTGGTGTTCCCCGACAACGCCGACAGCCTGTGCTGCGGCCAACCGTTCGCCTCCAAGGGCTACCCCGAGCAGGCCGAACACAAGCGCCAAGAGCTGATCACCGCCTTGCTGCACGCCAGCCGCGGCGGCCTCGACCCGATCTATTGCGACACCAGCCCCTGCACCCTGCGCCTGGTGCAAGACCTGGGCGAGACCCGGCTGGACCTGTACGACCCCGTGCGCTTCATCCGCACCCACCTGCTCGACCGACTGGAGTTCACCCCCCAGGACGAACCGGTAGCTGTGCACGTGACCTGCAGCACCCAGCACCTGGGCGAAAGCCAGGCCTTGATCGACCTGGCGCGGCGTTGCAGCAAGCAGGTGGTGATTCCGGAAGGCATTCATTGCTGCGGGTTCGCCGGGGACAAGGGCTTCACCACCCCCGAGCTGAACGCCCACTCGCTGCGCAGCCTGAAAGATGCGGTGCAGTATTGCAGTGAAGGGATTTCTACCAGTCGCACCTGCGAGATTGGGCTGTCGAGCCACAGTGGCATTGACTATCACGGGTTGGTTTACCTGGTCGATCGCGTCACCCGGCCGCGTAGTATTTAGGCGGGGGGCGGTTCGCCGTGAGGGGTGCGGCGCCTGGGCGATCGAGCGCCGCCCGCGCGGCGCATCGCGAGCTGCGCTCGATCCCACGTTTGTTTCGGGCCAATTATGCCTGTGGGATTTGCGCGCGAACGCCTTGGTGCATGGCGCGATATCGCGTCGTATGAACCAGGCGGTCGCGCGCGCCTGTCACGCAATTATTCCTGGGGAAATTGCGCGCGAACGCCCTGGCGCATGACGCGATATCGCGTCGTACAAACAAGGCGGTCGCGCGCGCCTGTCACAGGCGTAACTGGCCCGAAACAAATGTAGGAGCGAGCGCAGCTCGCGATGCGCCGCGCGGGCGGCGCTCGATTTCTGCAACACCCTAAAACTCGCGCCAAACACTCCCGGGCATTCCGCAATCTCATGCCATGCGGTGTCGCTTTAAGGGTATGGCTGGGCCTGCCCAGTGAGACCGAGCGCCGCGCGGGCGGCGCTCGATCTCCCAGCCCCCGAACATGCCCCGCCAAGCACCTACCCCACCCCAAAAGAATCCCGATTGAACCCCCGCCCTCCCCCCACAGTCCACCCTACAGGCCCACCTTCCCGAGGCCCCAGAGGAGACTCCCATGAAAGGTACCGCGCTTTCGGCCCTGTTCGCGGCCGCCACCCTGCTGGCTTCGCCGGTGTTCGCCGCCGATGACCTGTGCACCACCAACCTGCAGAAAATCGACGACAGCATGGCCACCGCCGGCGCCACCTCCGAAGGCCTGGACAAGGCCCTCACCGAGCACGTCGACAAAGCCAAGGCCGCCCAAGCCTCGGGCGATACCAAAGAATGCATCGCCATCACCAGCAAAGTGCTGGAGCGCCTTGAGAAAACCGAGAAAGGCAGCGGCTCGGCCGGCGGCGGCGCCTAAGCCCAATCGCGGGCGACCGGATCCGCTGTCGACGTCGCCCGCGCAATGGCGTATACTCCGCCCTACGTGCCGTAAGGTGCGTTAGCCAAGAGCTAGTGTGGGGCCGATTAGGATTCGACGCCGGTAGCGAAACTCTAGGTGCATGCCGAGTTGGTAACAGAACTCGTAAATCCACTGTTGCAACTTCTATAGTTGCCAATGACGAAACCTTCGGCGAGGAATCCTACGCTCTCGCAGCGTAAGTGACCTTTGCTTCTGGTAGCTTCGGCTCCAGCAATCACTAGGGGATGCCTGTAAACCCGAAATGATTGTCATACAGAACAGGATCGTCGCGTAGCACGTTGTGGGCGAAGTGACTAAAACTTACACAACTCATCCAAAGCACCCTGCCCGTCGGGCGGCTGCGGATTAAATCAGTAGACACGGCTAAGCATGTAGTACCGACAGCGGAGTACTGGCGGACGGGGGTTCAAATCCCCCCGGCTCCACCAAATCCAAAGAAGAAGACGCCCTCGGGCGTCTTTTTTTGTGCCTGGCATTTGGGCGCTGCGGGTCGAAAAATCGGATTTAACCCCTTTCTTGTAGGGCGTTTCCCAAAGATACTCCCAGCGCCTGTTTTCCGTTGCACACGTTAAATACGGTCTCTAGTCTCGACGTGTCGTTGGCATTCAACGACCGGGTTTAGCCGCCCGCTATCGTCAGACAACACAGCCGTGCAATTCCGAGCAATCGGCATTGGCGCTTTATGGCGGCTGTGCGTGGGGCACCTTCGGGTGCGCCGGGTGCCTGACGTCCCGGTCGGCTAACCCGCGTACAGTTGCCACCTTACTGTTTAGCCGCGGTGGGTGGTTGCTTCATTACGACAGGAGCCACGCCATGCTAAAGATAGTCCCTGACCCACCCCATCACCTCCACTCCCTGGAAGACACGATCATGATGGCCTCGGACTACGCGCTCTGTGCAGAAGCCGTAGCCCAGCAGGCAATACTGATGCAGCCCAAGTCACCCGCGTCGGTTTTGATCATGGCCTCGATGCACGAGCTTGAAACCCTGCGACGGCTACTCGAATCCGCGCTGACGCAAATACAGCAAACAGCCAACCCGCAACCGATGCATTGATTCGCAGACCGGAGCGGAAAAACTGTGGAAGCCCAGCTTACCGGCGCATCAGCACAACCAGGGAAACTGAACAATGACAACCGAAGACACCCAATGCACAGTCGGTAAAACCATCTTCTTTCAAGGTGAAAACCAGACCCACCCACTGTTCCGCATCGAAGCAGGCATTCCTTGTCAAAACGCCCGCGAACAGGCCTCGGAACTGATGGGCTACGCGCGGGACCTGACCATCGACGGGCTGATGGAAGACAAGCCCAAACTGATCTGGGCGGCGCACTACCTCTGTGCTTTGGGCAAAGCGCTACTGGATGATGCCGAACTCGGCATGATGCGTTGAATCACGCACCGCGAAGTGTCATGGGGTCAGCGTCAGGCGCCTGGCCCCAGTTACTACACCAGTAAAGTCAGGCTCGTGCCAAACGTGGTCTTGATCTGCACATCTCGCCCCTCGTCGCAGACCGCATCATGGTGCTTCGTCAGCCCTTCGTTCAGCGTCAACTCGTACGCCAGGCTGGCAACCACTTCCCCGAGATCAACGACTAAACGGCCATCCAGGGTGAACGGTTTGCCAGGGTAGGCCGGTTTCAACTGGGAGACGACTGCGAACAGCCCTTCCGATGCCGTTTTGATTTTGGACTCAATCTTTGGGTCCATGTAGTCCCTTTATGCTAAGGAATCTTTGCCCCATTACAGACAAAATCGGAGCCTGCCTTTCAATTAAAATCCCAGCTACGCAAACGATATCGAATTCATACCCCGAGGCCTATTTACGAGGCCAACGCCCCTATCTCTTCCGTGTACTGGTCGCAGATGGTTTTGCGGAAATCCCGCTCATAACAAACGCCAATGTCACCAGCAACAGCCATGCAGATGATGGTGCTAGACCATGGAATGGACTGCACATGACTGACAGTAAGGCACGCCCCCTGTCATGACAGTTCTGCTTTCATCCGGCTCAGGATCTCGCGGCGCTGGTCGGGTCACCCAGTGCAGCCTGTACCCCCCACCGCTATCGGTGCTCAGGAGGCCAGATCATGAGATGCCCTTGCTCCTGGTCGTAAGGTGCCGCCAGTCCCGCTTTAGAGGACAACCCACAGGTCGCAGGGGCCTTGATCCCTGATAACACTCAGCATTCTTGGCGGGATGACGTGGGGCTAAGATCGTAGAGCAGAAGATGAGGTGACCAACATGGCATTGGTGGGTAAACGAGATGGCCGCAATTTCGGCAACGGCAGGCAATTGAGCTACGCAGGGCCGCAAGCGCTAAAAGATATGTTCGGCAGCGGTCATTAGGGCACGGTCAAGGCGCACTGTGATCGCTGGCAGGCATTCGTTAGATGGTGCCGTTCCGAACAGGGGCCCGATATCAGTGATGCGCGGCAGATTGATCGAAAGGTGTTGATCGACTACGCAACGTATCTGCGCGACATGGTTAGGCGCGGTGACCTCGCCGTAAGCACCGCACAAAACCGACTATCCAGCGTTAACAGGACCATGGCGGCGCTTCGCGGTGATCAGTACGTGAAGTTGCCAAGTCCGAGCAAGGCGTTGGGTATGCAGCGCACTGGGGTTCGCCAATCGGTGCCGCAGGGCTAAGACCGAGAACAGGTGAAGCAGATCGTCGATGCACTTTGAAGTCAACATCAGCTACGGGCCGCCGCGATCGTTCTGTTGGCGCGAGCCACCGGCATGCGCTTGCGTGAGGCCATCCTAGCTGACCTGCTACGGTTGAGCCGTGAGGCTAACGACCTCGGCAGGATCAACATCCAAGATGGCACCAAAGGTGGCCGGTCCGGCGCCTCGGCGCCACGTTGGATTGCGGTGGACGACCACGTTCGAAGTGCACCTGGTTTTGCACTGCAGGTGTCGCCGGCGGAAAGCCACCATCTGATTGCGCCACATGAAAGCTAACTGAGTATGCTGCAAACAATTATCCGCCCGGCACGGGACATCCTGCGACCATAGATCGGTGAAGACGCACCTAGGGAACCAAAGGTGCCCCACAAATAATTCTATAGAAAGAGCGCCTCTCGATTAATTTTTTTAATAACTAAAGATCCAGCCCGCTGGTAACGTCCTGCTAATGAAACTTTCAGGCCTCTCGAGCTGGGCGCTTTGAGACAGAATCCAATCATTTGCTGAACTAAAGGGACTGCTATGAAGCTAGAATCATGGGATCCGCTGACCAGCGGTCAAGATGTGGATGCAGAGATCCTATTCGCTGCGAAGAAGCGTGAAATCAAGAATATTTTAAAGTCCTACGTTGGTATGTATGACTCTTTTTCCGAGCTTATTCAAAATGCGATGGATGCCGTGGACCGCCGTGCAACTGAGCTTGAGGAGCCAGACTACATCCCCAAGCTTTGGCTAACCATAAATCTTGAGGAAAATTCTTTTTCCATAACTGACAATGGCATTGGGTTCAACGAAAAAGAATTTAAGTCATTCCTTGCTCCAAATATTTCATTTAAAAATGGCGGGCAAACAAGGGGCAATAAAGGAGTTGGAGCCACCTACATAGGCTATGGCTTCGACTACCTACAATTTGGCACAAAAGTTTCCGGCCATACGTTCCATGGAGAGCTTTTGAAGGGGCGGGACTGGGTAGAAGACTTTCACGGCACGGTGACGCGCCCAATGGTCACATCCTCGGAGATTACCGACCCAGCGTTCGCAGAAGTAACAAGGGGATCTACGTTCAAAATAAAATTTGGAGGATCCAGCACTCGACCGAAAGATCTATCCTGGTACTCAGCCACTACTGCCGAACAATGGTTGTACCTACTGCTTATCAAAACCCCACTCGGCGCAATAACATTTGCATCAGAAAGCTCAAAGATTAAATTCCAGCTCACAGTCAAAAACAAGCTGGGTGAAGCCTCAGCTCTATCCGAGCAAAGCTGCAGCTATATATATCCGCATACAAAATTAAGCGCCAGCGTCAACCTAAAAGACGTACTGGAAGTTCAGCAAAAACTTCAATCCCAGGGAAAAGATTCATCCAACCTTCCTATGAAATATCTGAAGGCGAATGGAATTTATGAATTCTTTAGCCCTGACGATCTGCTTTCCGTGTTATCACCCAGCGATAAGTTTAACTCCCTAATCAACCAATATCAGATTTCAGCATACGGCTACTTTGCTTACTCTACGTCTATTTGGGATCAATTCAATGACGAGCTTGCAAAGCTTAGAAAACAGTACAGAGTCTTGAAAGGTGGCCTACAACTCGCTAACAATCAGATGATACAGGGTGAATTGATCACAATCCCACTGACCTCTAACATCGGCCACCAGAACCAGTGCCATGTCATTGTTCACTTTGTAGATGCAGATCCAGATTTAGGACGGAAAGGTTTTCAACCTGAGCTAAAAGAGGCTGCAGAACATATTTCAGTGGAGATAGTGAAGCGTTTCCAGAAATGGCGTCGCCTCCTAAGAATAGATACAGGTGCCAAGAACGATATAACTAGGGAGGGATCCCTTCATGACTGGGTACGAGCGCAAGAAGCCCACGAAATAGAACGACCATTGAGCCTCACAAACAAGAACTTCTTTGCACCCACAAATGAAATCTCAATAACATCCGAGCCTGTATCAGAGCAAGATGTGATTGTACTATTCAATCAATTAATTGCTGGCGGAGTTATACGAGGGATAAAATTATTGGCCACCAGCCAGACCCAGCAGTATGATGGAGTTTTTAAGTTCATTATTAGAGACCCTCTATCCAACCATGAGTATGACAAAGAAAACAATCCACTGGGAGTTCAACAACTCCAGTACAACAAGGAGTACACGAGCCCTCCAAAAATCCTTGAGTACAAATTCAATATTGATGCGCTAATTCGCGAATTTGAGTCCGAATACAAAAGCGAAAAAGAAATTCATCTCGCTATCGCCTGGGAGTTAGGCTCGGAATGCCTCCGCAATTATGATGTCGTTTCGTTATTAGACTTGGACAACTTGCACCTGCGCGACTATCATGGAATTACTCACATTTTAAATTCCACAACAACTAAATTCTATGTCATCGTTCTCAAAGAGCTAATCGACTATCTGAACTCGGTAGACGGAGTTCAGGAGTATCACCGTAAGACCTACAGCGGCGGGCTATTCGACTAATCTACCACCTTGAATAGCTTGAGATTGCTGCTAGAATATTAGCTCCGCTTGGCTGTCAGCATCCCAAGCTGAAATAAGGGTTTGATTCCGTTCATTCCCAACCACATGCTTTGGTTGCGGCAATAGTGACAGTTACCTGCTGGCCTCACGCCCATCGAAGAACGACGTAATATCTGCATCACGTAACTTACGGCGGCGCGCCATAGATCGTTAGCAAGCCGCAGTTGATCGCGCGCTTACCAAAAAGTGGTGTAGTTGAACCAGTTTCATAGCACCAATCCGCTGGAGCAGCCCAACCGCGAACCGACCGACCATGGGATTGCTACCAACGGCCATTGGAAAGCTAAGGAAGGTCTTCAATTAACCCTGCTGCGACGTCAAACTGCCTTAGCGTACGGCAGAGCAGATTTTGCGGTGACGCGTCAGGCGGTTAGAAGAACCTCCTGAACTTCCAATACGTCGAGGGACGGCAGGCTGCTGACGTTGATGCTGTACTTAATGCCGGTCACACCGAGTGGCGCCACGTAGTCATCGGGAAGCCTGGGGAAGTTTCCGGCAACTTCAAAGACATGGACATCACGGAATGTGAACCTGAGAAGAGCACCTGTCTGTCGTAGGCCCTCGTGCCAGCCGAGTTGCGCCAAGCGAGAATCGAAAACATCTAGCGCACGCCCATCGGATACCAGCTTCTCCCGAATTTCATCGACGCGGTCTGCAAGCGTTTCTTCGCCGCCCAGACTGCGCTCCAGCATGACGCTGACAAACAGGAGGCGCTTGCTGGCGGGCGCTTTCAGCTGATCGAGACGGGATATTTCGTGCTTCGGTTCCGATCGCGTAGTGGTTTTCACTTCAACGTGGACGCCCTGTCCGACGAAATCATGACGTTCGCCTTCAGGCCCGCTCCAAAGGTGGCTGACACGCGGTCCGATGGTCGGGAGCAGCACATTGGACAGCACCCAGAGCTCGCCGAAAAGACCGATCTGCTCTGCCGCGCTCAGGTCAAGTGCAAGCGGGCGCAAAGCCGCACGCATATCGTCGATGATGCGTTCAACCGAGATAGCAGGATCGCGGCCTTCAATGCAAATAGCGTGGAGGACCTTATTGGCTATCAGCGTAAGTAGCTGCTCGTGGTGGCTGCATGCGGAAACGTCCAGCCAAGTCTGTCCGCCGCCCTCCAGGATGCGGACCTGAAGGCTCTGCAGATCCGGCGGTAGTTTCTGCGGGGCGATATCGATGGCCAGCATCAGGTGCAGACGTCCGTCGTCTGACACTCCTATCAGGGCTGCCTCCTGGTCCTCAGCGGCCTGCTCGTAAATATCCTCGTGTGGAAGGCGCTGCTCGCGCAAACTTGCCCAGCGGTCCTGCGAGATCTCAAACATTGCGTACCCCACGGTTTACAACAAACCGTTGTTCACCGTCCGTAGTGCGTGGCAGCGAAAGTGCGAGGCCCAGCACTGTCTGCGTTGGCGCGCGGAGCGGTTCGGGATCGAGGGGGTAGAGCAGGAGCAGGCCCTGCTGTACGGGTCGGTCCTCGCGCATTGCTCGTGCATTGAAGCCTGAGCCAACGCGGTAGTTCTCCGGTCCACCATGCAGGTCGGCACCTTCATGGCGTGGATCGATAAGGATGCCGATCGACTCGTTGGCCTGCAACGAACGCCGAACAAGGCCGAAAGGCCTTCCACCCAGGAGTACCTGTCGTTCCCGATCCGGGTTGGCTACGAACACGGTCCAGTTCGTGAGCTCTCCCTTTTCAGCTCGCTCCAGGATCCAGTCGGCAATCTCCGAGCCCTGAAATGCAATGCTGTTCGGGTGCCCTTCATAACGCCTCAGGAAAAGTGCGATGTGCTCGGCCGGTACATCGTGTGCTATGGCGCCGCCGTGTGCATCCTGTGTCGGGGGATGCTGTCGCAGCAGGGCGGACGCTAGGTCCACGTTCCTCTCCAGCAATTCCCGATCTTGCATGGGAAACAGGATCGTCTGCGGGTTCTCGCCAGACCATGACCGCGCATCATCCATCTGCATCCTGCTTTTGTTCTTACTCGTGAGCAGAAGCTTTGAATGGGCGCGCATCCGGATGGCCATTTGGTCAGGTCTGCGGCCGGCCTTGTTTAGAGCTGTAATGGAGTCACGCAGGGATTCTTCGACCAGCGCCAGCTCCACGAACCACTGAGCGATGCCTTCGGTGGTCCAGATACGGATCAGGTCTTCATAGCCTGCCCTGAAACCATACCAGCGGGCCATCTGCAGCAGAGCATCTGCCAGTGTTGTAGTACGCAGGAAGTATGCAATCGTCAGTCCCTCAAGCGTCAATCCGCGCGACAGCCTATTGCCACCTACTGCAACGAGCTGCCGTCCAGGCCTAGCGTCGTAATCGAGTTCGTCGCCCGTCGTGCTATTGAGCACAACGACCACTAACCGGGCCAAATTCGTCACTGCCTCTTCCAGCAGAACCTCCACGCTGCAAGGCAGATCTACCTGCCCCAGCCCCGCGAGCGTTGATCGGAACATCTGTTTGAGCACACCGGGCTCAGCGCTCTCATGCTGAAACCAGTTACGAATCTGTTCCTCGATCGCCTCCCCAACGCGCAACTGGTCCTGCTGGAGCCGTGATACGTGCACCAGCATAGTATTCGGCTTACCCATCTGGCCGCGCTGCAGTCTGATAGCGCCAGCAAGCGCGAAGGTCAGGAGGGCATCGGCAAGCGACTGTGGAAGATCCAGCGGTCCGCGGGCAACAATTGCTTCGCTCTTTTTGCGCTGCTTCGGCTTCAAAGCTTTCACATCCACAGCGTCTACAGGGCGCATTACATCACGCCCCTGCGAACTGACGCCGAAAAGCTCTTCCGTTCCCGTGTAGCCGTCCGGCCTCGGAAGCTGCACGACGAAGTCCTTGGGGAACAGGTCTGCGCCGACTTGGCTGTCACTAGCGTCTGGGTCGATGAGGATGTTGGCGAATGGTGTAGCCGTGTAGGCGATGTATGTGGCTCGCGGGATCTTTCTGAGAATGTCGCGAATCAGGGTGTTGGTCAATGACGGGGCCGTGTCGTCATCCGGTTCGGTGTCGGTGTCGATACTGGGGTCGCACCGATTTCCGCGTGTATTGATGGATGCCTGATCGGCTTCGTCATCGATGAGAAGGACCGGTACATCAGCGAGCCGGCCTTCGAGTTTACCGAACCACTGGTTGAGCCGTTTAAGGATGGGCGTGATCTTCTTCGCGACGATCAGAACGGTACCGGTCGATGCGAATCCGTCGGCCACCTCCGGCTCACGAAAGTCTGATGCTTCATCGGTCAGCGAGATCCAATCTACACCGGTCCCGGTCAGCTCCACATCCAGGCGTTTCTGCGTCTGGTTCCGGAGTGAATCGTGAATGCCTGAAAGAACGATGATCAGGCGGTAGCCGACATCGGCTGCGCGCGCTGCGACGGCCGTGAAGTTGGCGGTCTTGCCGGACTGAACGTAGCCGACGACCAGACCGCGGCACTGAAACTCCGGACGATCTACCGGTGTGGTTTTCGAGATGATCCGCAGTGACTCTTCTGCGACCGACGCAATCTGGTGCGGCTTCCATTTGGGCTGGGCGTGCAGATAGGCTTCATGCCGAGACCAATTGGTCCAGGTGATTGCATCGGTCCACAGGGCCAGCCTGGGCTTCAGTGTAAGGGGAAGCGGAAGCCGGACTTTCATCAGACCTTGTCCGTCAACTGGTCCGGAACCCCGGCCGACTCTAATGCGCGAAGGAATTCAGACAGAGCCGTCTTGACCTCGGCATCCTTGTCGATGAGCTGCACGAGCGTCACCAGCGTCGGCATCAGCGGGGTGACCTCAACTTCCTCCCCCTTGAACCCGGTCTTGCGTTGCCATGGCTTGTCGCCGCTGCTGACAAGGCGGATTGAAGCTCTGTCCTTCTTTGTAGTCGGGGCCGGAGCAGGTGCGGCCACGGGAGTGCCTCCCGCTGTTGTCGTTGGGGGCAAGAAGCCGCCTGGCGCTGGTGTGCCGGCCGGCAACACAGTCTTGCCGCCACCTTTCGGAGTCGGCGCAGTTTTTTCCTTCTTGTTGTAACGGGCGCGGGCTGCTGCACGAGGGGCCTTCAGCAGGTCTCCGAGGGGCTTGGTGATCGCATAGGGCAGGCGAATGAGCTGCTTGCTGATGTCTACCTGAAGCTGCTCATCTGCCAGCCTGTCGAAGTCGACTGCGACACGAATCAGCTTGGTGTGCTCATCCTTGGCGAAGAGATCTTCCCAACCGCCCCATTTGATGAGGCGGTCAAGTCGATAGAAGTATAGGCCCTGAGCATCGTTTGCGCGGCCATTCAGGGAGTGGCGGTCTCGTTCGACGCGCTGTACCAACGGAGACAGGTCCTTGATGTATTCGTCAAACTCTGCCTCGTTTGGCGAGACGTACGCACGAACATAGAGGACAGGCATCTTGTCCGGAGAAGCGCCGGGAAGCTCGATGCGATGCTGGTCGAACTCTTTCGTCAGCGGGTGCCCCATAGGGTTGTTGCCACGCAGAACGTCATCGTTCAGTCGTATGACTACCTTCTCGCGCCCCCGAGCCTTGCCTTCAAGATACCGGTGGAAGACCAGTTCGAGGTGTGACTTGATGGCAGCGAGCTCCTGCGCGTAGGGAGAATCTGCTCTGCCCCTCGCAGGCTCCATCGAGGGGCGCATCTGCGTAAGCAGCACGGCCGTGCCCGAGTCGCCGATGTTCACTGCCGAGGCATGCTCGGGAGCTACCGGGTCGCTCAGAAGCTCCCAGCGGCGTGTCTTGGCAAGATGGTCCTTGTCCCAGGTGAGTGTCGTGCTCTCGCTTCCGGTAGCTTTTGATACGACCGTCAGTCGATCGGCTTGGGACCAGGCCGCCCCCTTAAGCCCATAGCCGAACTTGCCCAAATCGCTGTCGTCATATTCACGCTGGTGCCCGATCTTCATGGCGTCGCGCAGACCCGATGGAGTCATGCCCGTGCCGTCGTCGCGAATACACATCCACCGGCCGCCCGTATTGGGATTCGGGAAGGTGATGTCAATTTCCCGAGCGCCATGCGACAGGCTATTGTCCACGAGATCGGCGACGGCGCTGGGCAGGCTGTGCCCGGCACGTGCCAGGATCTTGAACAGACCGAGCGGATCCGGTGCGGCGTCATCATCGTTGCGGATGTTGTCGTTTTCATTCTGTGACGTCTCGGACACTGTTTCTGCCTCCTTGAATAGCTCCGGGAAGTGATCCGAGAGCACTGCCTGGCAGTGCTGGCCTTCCTCGCCGTACAACGCAATCATTGCGGATTTGCCAAGCTGGGCGCTCTCTCCATGGCTCAGTATCGAAGAGCGGGCTGGGTGGTCTGCCGGGATGACAACCCAGGATGCATTGGCTGGGCTAATCGAGGCGTCCACCACCATCGCGAACAGGACGCCTGGGTCAACGAAACTGTAGAAGGCGCTTTTCGGGCAATCGCCTTCGAATCTCCAATTTTTGTGCTGCCTCTTGAGCCATGAATCGATCTCAACTACGGTGCCTTCGTCTTCGAGACGTCGGCAGGTGATTGGAATGATGTCCGGGCTCTCTGCTGAAGGAAAAACCTTGCCGACGACGTCCCAGTCGAAATTGATGGAACGCTGTTTGGCGCGTTCCTTCCCCTGGCGGCGGTACTCATGAAACATGCCGAGTTCAGAATGAGTAAGCAGTCGGAGAATGGTGAACTTCACTTCCTACCCTCTGTCGTCTTGATCTGGGATTGCTCCAAATTGAACAATGCCACACGCATATCCTGTGTCTCCGGTGCCCCCAGGCACTCCCTCATTCCACGAGCGATTGCATAGGCAAATAGTGGTGGTACGGCGTTGCCAATCTGCTTGAATGCCGGGTTCATCGAACCTTTGAAAACAAAGCCGTCCGGGAATGACTGGAGCCGCGCAGCCTCACGGACGGTGATGGTGCGTGCCTGTTCCGAGTCGAAGTGGATGTGGGAATAAGAGTCCTTGCCGAGGTGCGCCATCAGCGTACGTACCGGGGCATCGGCGCGTAGCTTCCACCACTTGTTCGGAAACTTTCCCGGGTCATACGGGATGCGCCAGGACATGATGTATGCGCTGACGTCTGCGTTTCTAGGATCGGTGGGCAGACCGAGTCTCCTGCGGTCGGCAAGCCAGTCTGCAATTTTCTGCTCTACATAGGCATGCACCTGCGGGTACTCCCAGCCAGGCTGAATCTCGGCGAAGATCTTGTAGTCGCGCGGCAGATACCGGAAAACATGGCCAGTCGTAGACTTGGTCGTAAATCCGTGCCACTCCCGCATCAGGCGCGAATAGGCAGTCGACGGATTTTTCGCTGTGTACTCGACAGGTTCTGATGGGTCTTTCGCCCCGCGACGAATGGCACCCGAGCGAAGCATTTCTTCGGCGTACAGGTGCGGCAGATCTGCCAGCGCATCAGAAGCCGATGTGGCCGCGGGAGAGTCGGGAGCTGGATCGGGAATCCAGCGGTGGTGCGCCGAGCCTTCGGCTTTGATAACCCGCCTCGCAGCATTCTTGGAGCTGGTGTAGCCGGATGGAAGAACCAAATGGTGCGTTGGCACCGGGAATCTTGGCTTGATGCCGGTAGAACGATGGAAGCCGACCAGAATCATGCGTTCCCGCATCTGCGGAACGCCGTACCAGACGGAATTCAGCAGTGTGTAGGCTACGTCGTAGCCTTCTTCGGCAAGGCTTTTGGAAACGAGCTCGGCAACATTGGTGCCGCCATGATTGAGAATGTCTGGCACGTTCTCCATCAGAAGCGCAACAGGCTTTGTCGCCCGGATGAATGCGACGTAGCGCTCCCACAGGCTGACCCGTCCATCGACCAGGAAGGCTTGATCTGCGGTCACCTCTTCGCGCAAGCGGGCCTGCTCGCGGAGCTTAGCCCGGCCTACACGGGCGAACGCCTGACAGGGTGGCCCGCCGACGAGGACATCGATCTGACGGTCCGTGGCGCCCTGCAGCCCGAGCTCGCCGAAGACGGTGTCAGCGGTTTCGGTTACCGCGTCGCGCGGGACGTGGTGCGCTTCCTTGTCACCCCCGACCGAGCGCGAGCCGAAGTTGGCTCCGTGCGACTTCGCAGCCCACGGGTCCATTTCGATCGATGCGACCGGTGTAAATCCGGCGGTCAGGAAGCCAAGGGATATGCCGCCACAGCCTGCGAACATGTCCATGTAGCGGATTTCGCCGCCTTCCTGAATACGCTGCAGCTTGCTGCGGATCAACTCGTCGTCCGGGGTCGAGGCGCGGGAATTCTCGCCAGTCGAGGGGGACAGGTCTGCAGCCGGGGTAATGGGCTTTTCGTAGGTATTGCTGGGCTGCGATCTGAGCAGCTCGGTTTGGATGGACATCCGGTATCTCTCATAGGGAACATGCGCCAAGACCAGCTGCACGTAGCGCAGAAGGGCGGCGGCTCAGGCCTGCTCATACCACGCGGCGCAGCCCGGCTTTACGAATCGTCAACCGGGCGCCAAATGTTACATTGTGTCAGAGTGTAATGAAAATACCGCGAGGTGTCGCCTGCGCAGACTGCGTGAACCTTCATATTTAGCCAGCCTCAGCCAGCGAAAGAATGCCCATAACCTCAAGATTTCACGGGCAACGGGGTCTATCTCGACCTAAACGATGATATCTAGTCGCTTGCCATTGCCTGATGGGGCAAAGCCTTCGCCGAGCCCTTCGGACTTGCGAAGAATCCACGATTCGAATTGGCTCACGAAGCAGAAATGTTTTTTCAAGGAGATATCCTGTGACAGGGGCAAGCTCATCTGGGGGTGGTTCATGGACATAGTCAGCAGAGAAGTCAGGTCTCGAATGATGGCGGGCATTCGCGGTAGCGATACATTGCCAGAGATGAAGGTCAGAAAGCTGCTTCATCATCAAGGCTTCAGGTATCGCTTACATCAGCGAAATCTTCCAGGTAAACCCGATATCGTGCTCCCTCGTCATCGTGTCTGCATCTTCGTTCATGGTTGCTTCTGGCACAGACATCCGGGCTGCAGATACGCCACCATCCCAAAGACCCGCGAGGACTTTTGGCAGACGAAATTCGATCAGAACGTGAAACGTGATATCAGGAACCGAGATGAACTGCTCAGGTCAGGCTGGCGAGTGATCGAGCTCTGGGAGTGCGGAATACGCGGACCGGAAGCGGGGATGAACTGGCTTCTGGAAACGATCCCGGACTGTACCCAAAAATACGTCTCTTGGCCCAATTACTCCGACCTGCTCGTCCCCAGTCATCCGCCTACAGTAAACTGAGCTTATTGGCTTCCGGCACTCAATTCCAAGAATTCAAAAAGATTTTTCGATCCAGTCTGGCTCGGGTGGCGCGCAACGATCAAGAGCAACTCTTCACCAGCCATGTCTAGCTTTCTCACAACCATTTGCTTGATATGTTCAATGCCGACGGTGTAAGGGGCAGAGTTCGAATTACACCGTCCATCGGAATCCAAATCGCGCAGCGTTCCAACTGGTATTCCAAACCAGGGTGCTCATTAATTATTAACCAACAAAAACAGTTAGATACCCCTTTGTTTCAAATTACCCTGGCTCAGCTACAGCCCCCCCGATCCGGTAGGCTACCGCAGCCGGCGATGGCAAAGGATGCAACTACCCCAAGTGCAACTTAAACGCATCGTACGCCGCTAACGGCAAGCTAATCCCCTCACGAACCGCACAATCATAAGCTTGCTCTTTCCCCTTCCCCGGCAAGTAAACCCCCAAGGCTTCAAGCCGAGCCATCTGCTCGTCCAACCTTGAAGCAAAGCACTCATCCAGCAACCTGGGAGCAATACCAACCACCAGCATCCCAGCCCCAGGGGATTCACTACCAGCACGAAAATCCGCTGCATCCAGCGACCAATTGGCCCCCGTCACCCCCGCCGCAAGCACCTCAACCATCAACGCAATATTAGCCCCACGGCCGCCCCCAAACGCCAGCAACGTCCCATGCAATGCCTCCCGCGCGCTGTGCGTTTCATTGCCTTGTGCATCAACCGCCCAGCCTGCCGGTATCGCCTCCCCCGCTTCAGCAGCCCGCAACAGGTTCACGTAAGCCGTGGCGCTGCTAGCTTGGTCAATCGCCAGTAACCGCCCAGTGTCACTGGCGGCGGCAAATGCGATGGGGTTGGTGGAGTACAGCGGCCGGCTCTGGCCGGCCACGGTGAGCAGCGGTGAGCCATTGGTGAACGCCAACGCAACCAACCCCTCGCGCGCCAAGCGACGGGTGTAATAGCCCAACTCGCCGCAGGTGAACGCGTTGTACTGCGCAAACAGGGCGATACCCAGTTGATGCGCATTGCTGCACAGCGCTGGGAAGGCGCGATCGAACCCCAGTTGTGCGATGCCTCGGGCCGCGTCGCAGCGGATCATGGCTGGCGCGACCTGGGTCACGATGGGCTCGGCCGCCTTGGCAATTCGGCCGCTGGCAAAACCGCTGAGGTAGTCAGGCAAATGGCCGAAACCGAGTTCGTGTTGGCCATGGGCCTGGGCTGATACCGTGGCGGCGGCAAGCGCCGAGGCCACGGCGTGGCTGGCGCCGTGGGCCAGGCAGAGCTGTCGGGCGAAGGTGGTGGCATCGGTCAGG
Source organism: Pseudomonas sp. BN607 (assembly GCF_029871175.1). Taxonomy (NCBI): domain Bacteria; kingdom Pseudomonadati; phylum Pseudomonadota; class Gammaproteobacteria; order Pseudomonadales; family Pseudomonadaceae; genus Pseudomonas; species Pseudomonas sp. BN607. Next base: position 146,410 of record NZ_SSOE01000063.1, on the reverse strand, counting down.
GACAGGCGCTTTTCGGGGTTTTCGTCGTCCATGGTTTCAGTGTTCCCGGATAGTAGGTGTGCCGCAGGCTGAAAACCTGCAGGGGCGGGCTTGCCTGCGAACACCGGCACAGCCGGTGCCAACCACCGCGTTGGATTCTTCGCGGGCACGCCCGCTCCCACAGGGTATGCGGCGCGCTCACGGGCCTTGTTCTCTGCGCGACAGCGCTGCCCGGAGGGCTGGGTAATCTCCCACAGGATTTGGGTCGTTCAGTTAGTCATCTTTACTGAATCATCCTCGGCTCACCCACTTTTGCAGCCTCGCGGTCCAGGCCAAACGAGGCGAGGATTTCTGCGATTTCGCCTGAGGCATGCAAGGCCTGGATGTTCTTGCCCAGCGCCTCGCCCAGGGCGGCGTTGGCCTTGGTGTACGGGAAGGCGCTCTGCCCGGGCTCAAGCGTGGCCTTGACCCGTTGATCGGGCTCGGACACCTTGATGCTCTTGCCGGGGTAGCCGCCCTTCTGCTGCGAAGACACGGCCACCGCGAAGCTGTCCGCGCCAACCTGGATGCGCCTGGACGCCAGGTCCTGGGCCATGGCCACGGGGTTTGGGTAGAGCACCAGGTTATCGCCAAAGGCTTTCTTCAAATCGTCCACCCACAGGTAGCCCTGCACGGTGCCGATACGCTTGCCATCCAGTTCGGAAATCTTCGTGTAACCCTCATCCGAAATGATGCCCATCACGTCCAGGTACAAGGGTGCCGACAAGCCCAACGCCTTGCTGCGCTCTGCCGTGCGATACCAATCACCGATGCCGACATCGGCGCGCTTTGCCACCACTGCCTGGACGACGGCTGCCGTGTCCACCACCATGGTTTTGACTTTGAGGCATTCGCGCTCGGCGATGCGCTTGATGATCTCGCCGTCCACGCCGCTCAACTGGTTGTTCGGCCCGGGTATCGAGTAAGGCGGGAAAACATACGCCGCCACGGTCAGCACACCCGGGGTGATGGTTTCAAACTGGTTCGCGGGGGTGCATTCGGCCAAGGCGTACGGGGCGCCGGCCAAGGTCGAGCACAAGAACATCCAACGGGTAAAACGCTTGAATGAGCGAGTCATGACTTCACCTTTGCAATAAGAGAGCAGCAGCCGAAATCGGCGCGAGTGGATTTGTTGTTATGGCTGGCTGGGGGCCAGTCTTTTTTCCAGCGCTGCCACACCCAGGGTCGCCGGGGCGCAGACAGCGGCATACATCAAACCGGCCAGTATCAGCACCGGCATGTACTCGAACGTGGAAGAGCCAATGGAAGACGCCCGGCTGACAATTTCTGGCAGGGCGATGGTGAAACACAGCGAAGAGGCCTGGAACATCATGATCGAGAACCCCAGCAGCGATGGCAGCGCCACCCGCAAGGCCTGAGGCAGGATCACAAAGCGCAGCGCGTCGAACCGGTTGAGGCCGATCACTTCGGCGGCCTCGGTTTGCCCTGCGGCCACCGACTCGATGCCACCGCGAATGATTTCACTGGTGTAGGCCGCCGTGCAGTACGCCATGGCCAGCGCAGCGGCCCAGAACGAAGTCAGGGTGAGGTTGACGCTGGGCAGGCCAAAGTAAAAATACTGCAGCAGGATCAACGCCGGTGCGCCACGCCCCAGTTCCACCACCACCAGGGAGGGGTAACGCAACCAGCGGCTCGGCGACGAAACGCCCAGTGCCAGCAACAGCCCCAGCACAACGCCCAGGCCCAGGCTGACCGCCGTGACCTGCATCGACAGCACAAAGCCCTTCCACAGCTCCGGCAACCATTGCACCCACATCGTCAGCAGTTCGCTCATCGGGCAATCCTCTGTTTCAACGTGGCCGACAGCCAACGAGAGAACAAGGCCACTGGCACGCTGAGCACCAGGTACACCACCGCCGCCGCGCTGTAGACGCTCAGGCCCTGAAAGGTTTGCTGTGAAACCTGGTAAGCCTGAAAGCTGATTTCACCAACGCCAATCGTCGAGGCCACGGCCGAATCCTTGAGCAGGCCAATGGCGTAGGTGGCTGAGGTGGGAATGGCGATACGCACCAACTGCGGCAACACCACATCGAAAAACCGTTGCGGCGCCGACAGGTTAAGCACATAGGCGGCTTCGAACTGGCCGGCGGGAATTGCCGCGAACGCACCGCGGTACACCTCGGACATGTGCGCCGCCGTGATCAACCCCAGGCCAACCACCGCTGCGGTAAACGGCGACAGGCTGATATAGCCGCCACCGATGCCGAAGAAGATGAAGAACAGCCAGACAATCGGGGGGATTGAGCGCAGGGTCAGCACCAGCATGGCAGCCAGAATGCTCAGCACCTTGAACCTGGACATGCGCAGGGCACAGATGGGAAACCCCAGCACTACGCCGACACAGAATGCGAGCACGGTAACGGCAATGGTCCAGGGTATGCCGTTCAACAGCATCATCAGGATATCTTTCATCAGCGATTCCTCACTGCCTGGAGGAACTGGATCACCCGTTCATGCTCGGGCTCGCGCATCACTCGCTGGCTCGGCCCGTGTTCGATGATGCGCCCGTCAGCCATGACCACCACCCGGTCGGACACGGTTTCGGCGAAGTGCATCTCGTGAGTCACGACAATCATCGACATGCCTTCGCCGGCCAGCTCTTTCATCACCGCCAGCACCTCCAGGCCCAACTCGGGGTCCAGCGCCGAGGTCGGCTCATCGAACAGCATCAGCTCAGGGTCCAGTGCCAGGGCGCGGGCGATGGCGATACGTTGCTGCTGGCCACCAGAGCAGCGCGCCGGATAATGCTGGGCCTTGTCAGCCAGCCCAACGCGTTCGAGCAGTTGCAAGGAGCGGGAGTCGGCTTCCTTGGCGCTGCGGCCCAAAGTGCGGATTTGCGCCAGGCTGACGTTGCGCAGCACCGTCAGGTGCGGGAACAGGTTGAACGACTGGAACACCATGCCAATACGTCGGCGCAACTTCAGCAGCTCTGTACGGGGCAACGCCTTGCCAGCTTCGATGTGCACGCCATCCATGCTGACCCGCCCCTTGGTCGGTGGCTCCAGTTGGTTGATACAGCGCAGCAAGGTACTTTTGCCCGACCCACTGGGGCCGATAATGGCCACCACCTCGCCCTTGTTCATTTCAAAACACACGTCGTGCAAAACGGGGTAAGGGCCAAACTGTTTATGAATGCCTTCCAGGCGCAAGAACGGTTCGGCGCTGGCCACCGGGCGCGGCGCCAAGGTGGGTGCGGTTTCGATCACAGTCATGCTGCTCATGGTTTTGCTCCAGCTATCGATCGCCGTCGACCAAGGGTGTGCGCGAGAGTTTGATCGGCCCGTTGGCGCTGATCAGCACCTGCTCTTCGAGCTTCACCCCTTCCCCACCGCCTTGTTCACCGATGTAACTTTCCACCGACACCACCATGTTTTCCTCGAACAGGCCGTCGTACCCCCACTCGGCGAAATCCACGGCGTAGGCGACGCTGGGGTACTCGTCCACCAGCCCGACACCGTGCAGCATCATCATGTAGCGGTTGTGCTCGAAGCGCTGGGGCACCGGCCAGCAGCGCTCGGCGAACTCGCGAAAGGACAGGCCCGGGCGTAGCAGTTCGACGTTGTGGTTGATCTGCTGTGAGGCGATGTCCAGCAAGTCGCGTTGGGCCATGGTCGGCGCCTTGCCGGGGCAGATGAAGCTGCGCGAGATGTCTGAAAGGTAACCGCCGGGCCCGACCATGTCGGTGTCGAAACAGACCATTTCACCAGCCTTGATGACCTTGTCGGTGGCGTCCTGAAACCACGGATTGGTGCGCGGCCCGGAGCTGAGCAGGCGGCTTTCGGCCCACTCTCCGCCGTGCGCGACGTTGGTGCCGTGCATGATGCTCCACAGCTGGTTTTCAGTAACCCCCGGCACCAGGCTTGTGCGCATCCGGGCAATGGCCAGGTCGCACACGCCCATGGACACCCGGTGGCTGGCCACTTCTTCAGCCGATTTGATCAAGCGTGCCTGCTCCATCAATGGCTGCGCATCGAACAGTTCGATGCCTTGGTGTGTCAGGCGCTGCGCGCCCCAAGGGTCGCAGCGGTCGACCGCCAAGCGGCGATTGCCGCCACCGTGGCGGGCCATCAGGTCCGCCACCTCCTGTGCCCAGCGCTCGGCTTTTTCCTGCACGCGGGGGCCGGCGAGGAAATACAGCCAGGGAATCGCCGGGCGAATTTCATCGATGGTTTCAACGTGCTCGCTGTTGTGCCGGCTGCTGGTGAACTCGAACAGCACCACCGGGCCGTCGGTGGCGACGAACACATAGCGGCTGGGCGAGTGCATCACCCACAAACCAAGGTTATTGGTGTCGGTGGCATAGCGAATATTGATCGGATCGGCCAACAGAATGGCGGCGTAATCCTGGGCGCGCAGTTGCTCGCGAATGCGCTCCAGGCGGTAATGGCGCAAGGCTTTGCGATCGATGGCGGCATACGCATCGAGTAACGCCGTGTCGACCGGCGCGATGGCATGTTCAGTGACCTTGGCATCGCTGCGAAAGCGCAGGTCGCGTTCGGTTAACGCCGTGAGCAGCTCAATGGAATCAGAACCCGTTTGCATGCAACAACCTCCGCTGAGTCAGACCAACTTTCGGGGCAGTAACTAAAAGGTTTCTAAATCTGGTGACGGCTGTCTTTATTGTTGTGGGCGAGATGCGGCAGCTAGAGGTCCTTGACCAGCCGCAGGGCATCGTAGATGGCCGCATGGGTATTGCGCGACGCCACTGCATCACCAATGCGGAACAGCTGGAAGCGCCCTTCGGGGTTGCTGAGAACATTTTGCGGCTTGCCGACAATCAGGTCCATGTACTCCAAGGCACCTTCGTTGCTGGCCAGGGGCTTGAGGTCGAAATACAGCTCGTCCAGCGGCCGGGTGCCGTGGTTGACCACCACCTGATCCACCAGGCGCGTTTTGGTCAGGTCGCTGTAATCGGTGCCGATCGTGGCCAGCAATTGGTCGCCTTGTTTCTCCACGGCCTTGAGCCGGTAGGTGACGGTAAACGTGGTGTCCAGGTGCTGTAACGCACGCATGTAGGGCACCAGGTTCATGCCCATGACTTCTGGCGCGAACGAGCGGTCGGGGGTCATGATTTCAGTCTTGGCGCCACTGCGGGCTATGAATTCGGCGGCTTGCAGGCCGGCGTGGTCGCCCGCATCATCGTACACCAGCACATTGCGCCCAGGCTTCACGTCGCCGGAAATGATGTCCCAGCTTGAAACCAGAAACTGATTGCCGTGCTCCAGCACTTCGGTGTGCGGCATGCCCCCGGTCGCCACGATCACTACGTCGGCATTTTCATCGAGCACAATCGCGGTGTCTGCCCAGGTGTTGAAGTGGAACCTCACGCCAAGGCGCTCGCATTGCGCCATGCGCCAGTCGATGATGCTGATCATTTCCTTGCGCCGCTCGGACTGTGCGGTCAGGCGAATCTGCCCGCCGGGTTTGTCCGCCAGCTCGTACACCACCACCTCGTGGCCGCGCTCGCCTGCCACACGTGCCGCCTCCAGGCCACCAGGGCCGGCACCGATAATCGCCACTTTGCGCTTCTGCACAGCCTTGGGTATTTCGTGAGGCATGGTGGTTTCACGCCCGGTCGCGGCGTTGTGGATGCAGTAGGCCGCGCCTGCGTTGTAAATGCGGTCCAGGCAATAGTTGGCGCCTACGCATGGGCGGATATCGTCTTCACGGCCTTCGATGATCTTGCGCACGATGTGCGGGTCAGTCATGTGCGCGCGGGTCATGCCGACCATGTCCACCAACCCCGAGGCAATGGCATGACGCGCCGTGGCCACGTCGGGAATTTTTGCTGCATGGAAGGTCGGGAAGCCGGTCAGCGTCTTTATTTCGCCAGCAAAGTCCAGGTGCGGGGCATTGCGCATACCCTGGATCGGGATGATGTCGGTCAGCCCGGCGTCGGTGGCGATGTTGCCGCGAATCACATTGAGGAAGTCGATCATGCCACTGTCTTTCAACAGTTGAGAGATCTGCAAGCCCTCCTCTTTTTGCAGGCCACCGGCGAGCACTTCGTCCCCGGTGTAGCGAATGCCGACAATAAACTCCGAGCCCACGCGCTTGCGAATGGCCGTAAGCACATCGAAGGTGAAGCGCAGGCGGTTTTGCAGCGAGCCGCCGTACGGCCCTTCCAGTTCGTTGGTCAGTGGCGACCAGAACTGGTCCATCAAGTGGCCGTAGGCTTGCAGCTCGATGCCATCCAGGCCGGCGGCCTTCATGCGTTCGGCGGCATCGGCATAGTCGCGAATGATGCGGTCGATGTCCCACTGTTCAAGCTGCTTGGGGAAGGCGCGGTGTGCGGGTTCCTGATTGTGGGAGGGCGACACCACCGGTAGCCAGTCGCCTTTGTCCCAGCGGGTACGCCGGCCCAGGTGAGTGAGCTGGATCATCACCGCTGCACCATGTTCGTGGCACTCGTCGGTCAGGTCTTTCATCCAGCCGACCACTTCGTCCTTGTAGGCCAAAATGTTGTTGAACACGGGTGGGCTGTCACGGGAGATCGCGGCGGAGCCAGCGGTCATGGTCATGGCTACGCCGGCTTTGGCACGTTCAACGTGGTAGGCCCGGTAGAGCTTTTTCGGCATCCCGTCTTCCGGGTAGGCCGGTTCGTGGGACGTGGTGATGATGCGGTTGCGCAGGGTCAAATGCTTGAGGCGATAAGGCTGAAGTAGCGGATCGTTTTTCATATCGGTCTCGCAAACAGGTCATCAGGCACGCCGACAATATGCCCCTGTGTACACAGGTGTCAATACTCTTGACGATGGTGTACAGTTGCCACAAAGCGCACATTGAAAAGGGAAGAAATGCCCATGAAAGGAACCACCTTAAAGGCGGAAGCAGCAGGCCGAGGTTCACTTGAAGGCTGGCTGAATGCGGCCTATGAAAGCCTGACCGAGTCAGGTGTGGATGCCGTGCGAGTGATGCCGCTGGCCAAAAAGCTGAATTTGTCGCGCACCAGCTTCTACTGGTTTTTCGAAGACCGCGATGCCTTGCTCGTGGCCTTGATCGAGCAATGGAAAAACAAGAACACCTTCAACCTGGTGACCAAATCCCAGGCCTATGCCGAGTCCATCACCGAGGCGATTCTCAACGTCTTCGACTGCTGGCTGAACAGCGAATTGTTCGACTCGCAATTCGAGTTCGCCATGCGCAGTTGGGCGCTGCAGTCGCCAGAAGTGGCGCAGGAAATCGGCCAGGCAGACGCGCAACGCGTCGAGGCATTGCGGCAGATGTTCGACCGCTTCGGCTTTGAACACGATGCTGCGATTACCCGCGCCCGTTCCATCTACCTGACGCAAATCGGCTACATCAGCATGAAAACCCGGGAGCCCCTGGCCCAGCGCATGCGCTACATTCCCGAGTACCTGAAGATATTCACCGGCAGGGAACCGGAAGCCCGTGAGCTGGAGCGTTTTTATCAGCGCAACGGTTTTAGCGACGCCGATTTGAAGGTCTAAAAACACCGGCTCAAAAGTCAGTCTCTTTGCAGATACGGGGGTTCATTGCAAGCTTCAGGATCTTGCGCACCTGTAGGCACGGGTTCACCCGCGAACAGGTGCGCAACCCGTGCCATACCCTGGCCGCCTTACCAGCTGTAACTCACCTTGGCCGTAATCTCACGCCCCGGGTTGTAGTAATTCGCCGTCCCCGACCCCACCACATGCTGTTCATCAAACAAGTTGCTCACATTCAGCGCCAGGTCTGTCCCGTTGGCAATCTTGTAGTTGAGCGCCGCATCAAACAGTGTGGTGCCATCGCTTTTCTTGGTGTTGGCAGCATCCATGTAGTACCCCCCGACATAGCGCGCACCCAGGCCAACGCTCACGTCAGTGGCGGGAATGTCGTAGTAGCTCCACAGCGAGGCGGTATGTTTGGGCGCGACGGTGAATTCCTTGCCCTTGAGCGAAGAGCCGTCATACAGCGAACCGCGCAGCACTTCGGTCTCCATGTAGGAATAAGCACCGATCAGGCTGAGGTTCTGCGTGACTTGGGCCTTGGCTTCCAGGTCCAGGCCGCGTGCGCGCGACTCGCCCACCGTTTGCTGTTCGATAATGCCGCTGGGCAGCACCACAGCGATGGTGACGTTTTCCTGGGTCAGGTCATAAACGGCAGCGGAGAACAATGCGTCCATGCCCAGCGGCGAGTACTTCACGCCCACTTCGTACTGCCTGCCGGTCTGCGGGGTAACGCCAACCTGGGGGGGCGAAACCGATTCCACCATGCTTATGTAGGTCGACACCTCGTCGTTGACGATGTAGGTCAGCGCACCGCGGTATGAGGTTTCAGAGAAGTTGTCGCTTTGCTTGTTCACGCCACCGACGTATTCGGTGCTGGACAGGTCCATGGAGTCATTACGCACACCGGCAGTCGCGATCACACGGTCGTAGAACGACAGGTTCTGCTGCAGGAACACCGCCTTGGTGGTGGCGTCGTTTTTCTTGCGGGTGTAGGGCGTGACACCACCGGGAACACCGGTGAACACTGGGTTGGCAATGTCGATGGAGGGGGCAAGGCTGTATACCGAGCTCTGTTTGGTGCTCGAGTCCAGGTACTCCACACCGACCAGGGTGCTGCTGTCGATGTGCTCGAACTGCGCATCGTACTGCAGCATCAGGTTGCCGTTGAGCTGGTCGGCATCGCTGTCGGTGCCGAAAACGTAGCGCGGGATGGTGGTGCCGACGCGCGAGGCGCTGTCGCTCAGGTAGACATAGCCGAAGTCATCGCTCAGCTCGCTGTAGCGCAGGTTGCTGCGCAGGGTGAAGCCGTTGTCGAAGTCGTGGGTGATGTTGCCGCTCAGGCTGGTGCGTTCGACATCGTGGAAGTTGTAGCCAGGCTCGCCGTAGAAGTCGCTGCGGTCGTACTCCTTGTCCAGCGGGTAGCCACCGCTGTTCGGCGAGCTGTTGGTCTTGAGGTAATCCAGCACCACCGTCGCCGAGGTGAAGTCGGTGGGTGCCCAGGTCAGGCCGCCCATGACGAAGCGGTTATCGTCCTGCGAATGGTCGTACTCGCGGTCGCTGTTCTGCATCTTGGCCGTGAAGCGGCCGGCCAGTGTTTGTTCGTCGTTCAGCGCATCGCCTACATCGATCCCGGTTTCGGCATGGTCGTAGGAGCCGTAGGTCACGTAGCCTTGGCCAAACTTCTCGAAGCGTGGTTGCTTGGTCACGAAGTTGACCGAGCCACCCGGGTCTGCCGGGCCGAACAAGGTGGAGTTGGCGCCACGCAGGATCTCGATGCGCTCGTAGGCATACGGGTCTTCGCGCACACCACGCATCGAGCTCAGGGTCAGGCCGTCACGGTAGGTAGTCGCCTGGAAGCCGCGGATCTGAAAGTAGTCGTTGCGGTCGTCCGAGCCATAGAAGTCACTGACCACGCCAGGGGTGTACTGCAGGGCCTCCTCGGTGGTGCTGACGCTGCGCTGCTGCATTTCCTTGTTGGTCACCACAGACACGGACGCAGGGGTGTTGAGGATGCTGGTCGCCACCTTGCCGCCCACCCACAGTTCCTTGGCCACCACCGAGTTCAGGTCATCATCGGCGCTGGCCTTGACCTTGGCATTGATGATGACCGGCGCCAGGCGATAGTCCTCGGTGGCGCCAAGCTCCAGCGGGCCGGCAGGCTTTGCCTGGGGGATGACCAAGTAAGCATTCGGGCCCTGCTGCTCGACCTGCAAGTCGGTACCCTGCAACAGCGTCGACAGTGCTGCCGATGGCGCCAGGCTGCCCTGCACGCCTTGGGTCGTGCGATTGGCGACGTTCTGCGCATCGAAGGACAGGCTGATACCTGCCTGCCGGGCAAAGCGGTCCAGCGCCGGGGCCAATGGGCCGCCAGGGATGTTCCACTGCTGCATCTGGGTGTTCTGATCAGCGCCCGAGGGTTGCGCCAGCGACGGCAATGCGTGGCTGCTCACTACCAAACCCAGAATTGCAGCGTGCAAGGCACGGTTCAATGGATGGCGCTGTGGTACCGGTGTCGAACTCATTCTCTAGCTCCGTGGAGGGTCGGCAACTGGCCTGTATTCCGGCCTTATCCACAGGCCGAACGAGAATGAGAAAACACCTCATTTATTTTCGCTGCTGCGCAATGACATCGTGCCATCACGTCAATTTCGGTAAAGTCCGCAGCCCCATGGAACCTTGGAGCAACTCGAAATGGACTTCATCGCAGTTATCAGCCAGAACGCGGGCACCCTCAGCTGGTTCGTCCCGCTCGTCATACTCCTGATGGTACTCAAGCAGCCCGCGACCAAGGGGTATCTTGGCGAGCTGCTGGTGCGCTACTTCGTCTGGCTGAAGCTGGACGAGCAGGTCTATCGCAGCCTGCACAACATCACCCTGGATACCCCGGACGGCACCACGCAGATTGATCATGTGTTCATCTCGGTGTACGGCATTTTCGTGCTGGAAACCAAAAACATGAGCGGCTGGATCTTCGGCACTGAAAAGCAGGCGCAGTGGACGCAGAAACTCTACAAGCGCACTTTCAAGTTCCAGAACCCGTTGCGGCAGAACTACAAGCACCTCAAGGCGCTGGAGGCAACGTTGGGCGTCGACGCCACGCACCTGCATTCGGTCATCACCTTCGTGGGTGACAGCACGTTCAAGACCGCAATGCCAGCCAACGTCACCCAAGGCAGCAAATTCATTCGTTACATGAAGTCGTACGAGGAAGCGGTTTTCAGCGAGGCCGAAGTCGACGCCATGTTAGAAGCCCTGCAGGCCGGACGCCGCGCGCCGACGCTTGCCACCCATCGCGCGCATGTGCAAAACCTCAAGCGCCGCAGCGACCCGACAGCCGAGCGGCAATGCCCGAAATGCGGCAGCGCCCTGCTGGTTCGGAGCTACAAGTCGGGCACCAAGGCCGGCCAGCAATTCTGGGGCTGCTCGGCATTTCCCAAATGCCGAATCATGCAGAGTCTCTGAGGCAGGCGTTCACGCCATAGGGTCAGGCCCGCCCTCCTCCTGATCGGGGCCTCCCTTCTCCCACCTCGCGCAAACCCTGCGCTTCAGCCGCTGATTACGCACCACGAGCCGCTCCCGAGTGAGCAAGTTCCGCAGCGTATCAGCGGCCACCCTTCACCGCGCAAGCCACGCCAATCAAGGCATCCAACTGAATCTTCAGGCGCGAACCGCCCGCTGCACAGTGGCCATTTGCCAACATCGTGCACTTGTAATTCCCATGTCAAAAAGTTGATACGCCAGCATTTTTGATACAGAATTAGAAACAGGATGCATTTTAGCGTATTTCAGTATGCTTTAACCGAGTGCAGGGAATGGACGAATACACAACCGCCGGTGCGCACATACCGCCCATCGACTCGCTGGACCTCACGGCACACGGCGTCCTTGGCCATTTCGCGAAATCGTCGCGCAATGCCCTGCTGGTGAAGTTTCTGGTGAGCATGGACCACCTGGACCGCTGGGCGGTGGACTTCGACGAGGATGCCCCGGCGCATCAGTTCGAGATCCAGTTGCTGATGCAGGAGCTGCAGTCGTTCGTCGAGACCTATGCACGCGTCCTGCATCAGGTTCCACAGGCCTTTGCCGAGCTCCTGGCCCACCTCACCTCTTCGCGCTGCATGTACCTGGTCCGTTATGTGGCACAGCACAACGACGCGTTTAGCGGTGCGCTGGCGCCGCTGCTGGCTGGCGACCTGTCACAACTCGCTGACCTCACGGCATTTCGCCGCCGGCTGGATGCCTTCAGCAAAGCTCACCTGCTCAGCGAGATTTTCTCTGCAGAGCGGCTGCGCGAGATTTCACAGATCATGGAGAGTTACGCAGATGTATGACGGACGACTGAACCCTGTCGCTGTGGCAGTGGGCAAATCTGTGGGCAAGCGCGCGGTGCTGGGGGGTGTGCTAGGTGCCTGGCTTTTGCTGGCCGGGCCGGCGTTCGCCGCCACCAGCAGCCTGGGCTCCACGTCCAGCACCCTGCTCTCGGAGCAAAGCTCCGTGGTGGCCGAGGCCATCAAGGCCGACGCCCAGGACTGCGCCGACGGCACCAAGGAGGGGACGATCGGTGCCTCCATCAACGACGCGTTGAGAATCCATACTGAACTGGCTGCCGCAACGCCCAATGTCGAGTCGCTGTTCAGCGCCACGGCGGATTGCTTTGGGGGCCTGGGCAGCCTGTTCGACCTCTCCGGCTCCATCCCGAGCCTGGGCTCCATTTTCGCGGCAGCCCAGCAAGCGGTATTGAAATACGCGCAGAAGAAAGTCTGTACCGCGGTACAGCAGGTTTCTTCGATGGTCACCAGCCCCATCAACCAGGCGATCGGCAAGGTCAGCAGCGGCACTTCACTGGCGGACCTGAACGGGCTGACCAATGGCCTGGTCAGCAAGGGCATGAGTACACTCGACCCGGAACTGGGTAGCAGTTACCACAGTACCCCCGCCGGCTACGAGGCCACCTACACCGTCGACGTCAACCCGTTCAACTACATACAGACCGACTTCGGCGGCGGCGCCAGCACGGGTACCGGTACCGGTACTGGCACCACCACCAGCAGTGCAGCCACCACCAGCACCGTGGCGCCTGCAGCGAGCACCTCGTCTTCGAGCACCTCGAGCAGTACCAGCAGTTCGTCGTCCGGGTCAGCCAGCGGGTCGTCCGGCTCGGCTGCAGGCCTGTTCAACTAAAGGGGGCTGGCGATGAAGAAAGTCGCGGCAGTTCTGGCCGTTGGCCTAGGCCTGGGCGCTACGGCGCTTCCGGCCCAGGCACTGACCTGGGCTTCGGTGCTGACATTCATCAGCACCATGCAGAGCGAGATGAGTGCCTGGTCGGTGACCGTCAAGCAGACCGCGTTGTCCGCCAACGTGGTCTCGCAAATGGACAACGATTCGAAAAAGCAGCTTGCCAACGCAGTTGGGGCCATCGAGATGTCCGACCGGGCGATGGCGGCCGTGACCTCGTTCGACTCCGCAGTGGGGCAACCGGTCACCAGCAAATGCATCGCCCAGCAGCAGGGCAAGCTGATGGTCGAAGCGGTGTCACAGCGGGACAAGGACGCAGCGCGCCTGATGGCGACCTATTCCTCGCAGCGGGTGGGCTCCAGGGCAGTGGCCGACCGGGAAACCCTGGCCATGCACCGCGACAACTACTGCAGCGTGTCCGAAGCCAGGCAGGGCATGTGCACGCTCAACGCCAACGGCATGCAGGGCTGGGATGTGGACTACGCCGGGCCGTTCAGCGAAATGACCCTCGCCCCGGAAGGCGAGACCGCAGCGTATGCGTACACCGCCATGATCACGGATCAACGCGCGGAAGCGCACATCGACTGCACCACGGTCGCCTGCAATGCTGCCCAGTCGCAGCAACTCGCCGCCTCGGCCATGACCGCGATGGCTGCCAACTCTCTCGTAGGGCAGGTGACGGACCGTCGCGTGCCAATGCTCACAGGGCAGTGATATGAATTTTCGGCTCAAGCTAGCCAGCATTGTCGTGGGATCGACAATGCTCTCGGGTGTTTCCTACGGTGCGCTTTACGGTTTCGGCCCTGCCGAGATGTGGACCGCTGCGCAGATCAGCGCGCTGTCAGCATCCGTGGGTACCAACATCACCACGTTCGGCACGACCTTCGGTAACCAGATGACCATAAAGTTCGAGCAGATCATCTCGGCCGTGGCCGTAGCCACCAAGCAGGAAGCACTGTCAGCGAGCGTGGTCGCGGACAACAGCAGGCAAACCGCCGAGCAACTGATCAATGCCAGCCGCGCGCAGCAACAGAACGCGGCCGCGACCAAGGCCTACCTCGACTTCAACGCAGCGACCGGCCAAGGTTTCGACCCTTGCGGCACCGTGATCAAGAACAAGTCGATGGACATTGCATTCACCAGCATGGCGGCCAAGGCCAAGGCAGCTGTCGGTGAGCTGGATGCCTCTCCGGGTCGCCTGGTGGCTTCCACAGGCAAGGCGATGCAGCAACGCCTGCAAGAGCACCGCGACAAGTTCTGCACCGCCGCAGAGGCAGATGCCGGGCTGTGCACGCTCAGTACACTACCCGGTGGTGACACCAACGCCGCCCTGCTGTTCGAAGCCGCGGATGCTGACTCGCTGGCCACCGAAGCGCGTACCGCCTACATCCAGCACGTGATGGGTCCACCGGACGAAGCCTTGGTCAAGGCCGCTGGCGCTACGCCCGCCGGCGAAACCTACATGGTGCAGAAAAACCGCAAGGACTCGATGTTGTCTGTACCGGCCTACAGCCTGTCGATGATCAATGCCGCCAACACCCGCAGCACGGAGTTCGGCGGCAAGTCCCCCAATGAAGTGCTCAAGCTGCGCGTGAACCAGTACTTCGGTGGCAAGGAAGCGCAGGAATGGTCGGGCAACCTGGCCCGCCAGACCCAGCGCGGGTTGCTGGTGGAGGCTGCCAAGATGGGCGGCCTCGAGGTCTGGATTCATCAGCAGCAGTACGAGCAGAACCAACGGCTGCTCGCCAACCTGGCAACGCTGGTAATCGCCTCCTCTGACGGCCTGGACGCCCCGTTGGAAGCGCGCTACCAGAAAGTGTTGTCTGAAACAGCAGCGCAGTCGGTACAGTGAGGTGCCCATGAAAAAGGATTTCGACGCAGCGCGTGAAGCGCGCAAATGGAAGGTCTCGCTGGGTGCTTCGCTTGTGCTGACCTCTACGCTGGCTTGGGCCTATTGCCCGCCCCAGTATCAGGAAAATACCGTAGCGCCGGCATTCACTGCAGCCACCCAGACACTCAACGGCCTGGTGTCCGGGGTAGATGCTTCGCTGTCGGCCCTGCTTGAAACCGAGAGCCAGCGCCTGACCTCGGCCATCGCGATCCTGACCAAGCAGAAAGCCCTGGCGGCAAACCAGATCGCAGAAGCTGGGCACAATGCTGCCCAGCAAACGGCGACGGGGCTCAAGGTGCTGGCTCAGACCCAGCGGGTCAAGCAGTCACGCTTCGACTACGGTGGTGAATTCGGCCAAGGCTTTTCGCCTTGCTCGGTCTACGCGACGCGAACGTTGATCAGTGCCCGCGATGCCGACATGGGCACCGAAGTGCGCCAGCGGGTCAAGTCCGAGATCGTGGCGGCACCAGGCACCTACGCCGAGCCCATCAGCGCCCAGGCTGCGCTGGTCAAGGCGCGCAAGCAGTTCTGCACCCAGGACCAGGCAGATTCAGGCTTGTGCGAATCGGTCGGCTCGCTGCCGGGCGCCGACCTGACCGTGGCCACCCTGTTCGAACCCGTCATGGAAAACGAGCCGCTGTACCAGGCGAAAGTCGGGTTCGTCAATAACGTAGCCGGCCTGCCGGACGGCCCGGTGCCAGCATCGGCGGGCAAATCCGCAGCCACCGAAGACTATGCGCTTTCCAAGGCCCGCAAGGATGCGCTGGTGTCGCCGGCACTGGCCAGCCTCAAGGCAATCCAGCTCGACTATTCCGGCGTGGAAGGCACGGAAACAGGCACCGACCTGCCACTGGCCGTGCACTTTCGCAACGAGGTCAAACGCTACTCGGGCAATACGCCTCAATATGACAGCTGGGCCCGGGTCATGGCCGCACAGAACGAGCGAGGTGCGCTGATCGAGATCTTGAAGATCAAGGCGCTGGACCTGGCCATCCAGGAAAAGCAATATCGCCAGTACGAAAGCATGGAGGCTCAACTGGCTTCGCTGGTGTCCATGTCGGTAACTGCCGCGGGTGCGCAAACCCAGACCAGCCAAGCGGCAGCAGATGCCGCCAAGCAGAATGTGCAACAGAGCGTGCAGTGACGGAGCGCAAGGGATGAACAGAACGATCTTGCGCGGCCTCGCCGGCCTGAGCCTGCTGGCGTGTGCCCACGGCGCCATTGCGGACACCTGCATGGTGTCTCCCACCGACAAGGAAATTGTTTCCGGCCGTTTCGGCAAGTTCCGGGGTGGCGGCGCGGCCAACCACGGCTCGGCCAACCAGAAGGCACACATGCACGATGGCCTGGACTTTTCCACCAGCGGTACATCGCAACCGGTGTATGCCACCACCGAGGGCAAGATCACCTTCGCTGGCTCTCGAAGGTCTGCGGGTAATGCGATACTGATCCAGCGGGCCAATGGCGATATCGTCGCCTACTACCACCTCAGCGGCTTCGCCAACGGCATCAAGCAAGGCGTCACGGTCAAGCCGGGGCAGCAACTGGGTCTGTCAGGCAACACCCCCAGTACGTCCATGGTGAAGCACTTGCACTTCACCTATGGCACCACGAAAAAAGACGAGGCCAGGGCCAAGGCGTTCAGGGAAAATGCTCACCGAGGGCCATTCAACCCGGCGCAGTTGCCTTCCGCCGTGGTCAGCCCGCAGGCTGGCATTGGCTGGAAGACTGACCCGGCCCCCTATTTCTGCCAAACTTACGCCATCCAGGATGGTCATCCCGAGCATTACCCAATCCTCGGTAAGGACACCAAGGCGCAGCACCAGATCCTTTTCGGTAATGTACCTTCGGGCGGGGTTGCGCCAGACTCCACGGTTGAGCCTGTCCAGGTGGCAGCAGCCAACGCCGATGCAGCGCTGGCCGAAGCGGATGGCAAGACGCCCGCGATGTACTTGTCCGACGCTGATGGCTATGGTGCCTTGCCGACCGCTCCGATCGGTGGCTACGACACCATGTCGGTATCAGAAATGCTGGCGACCGAAGCCTCCCGGCGCTTCAGCGATGCCGAGTGGAACAACAGTATCACCCATGTTTCCAGCCGCGCCCTGTGGGTCGACTACAACCGGGCGGTAGGTGTCGGCAATTATTTGTCGGAAGCGATTTATCGCAAGAAGGAAAAAGTTGAAGCATTGCTTGCCGTTTACGCGTCGCAGAAATTGGCAGGTCAACGGATTCAGACCGATGGGGCCCAGCAGCGAGCCCAGAAAGGAGCTGTTTCCAGATCCATTGAATAACGCGGCGCCCACGAAAGGTAGACACAGATGGAACCCAAAGAACTCGATAAGCCTGATCAAGCCGTCGCTGATTCTGCTGCCGGGCAAACAGCCCAGCCAGGGCGGAGTTATGCAGGTATCTTGGTCCATCATGGCGCAGCGCCCTTGAACGAAAACGGTGACAGCGAAAACGTTTACAGCATCACCCTGAAAACCGCTGAAGGTAACCTGACCTTCCAGGATCCCAGTTTTGCCGAGCTCATGAACGACTCGTCCGTGCAGCTCGGCGACAGTGTGCGCCTGGATCACCAGGAAGGCGCCTGGAGCGTGCAACAGATAGATGCCGCTGCCTTGAAGGCATTCAATGCGCAGGCTGGTAATCCGCAAACGCCCGGTAGCGCGGAAGCGGCCAGCAGCAGCGCACAAAAAGATGCCGCTGACATTGATCCAAGCGCACTCGATGCGCTGATGAAGGTCGTGGGTGAGATGAAGGCGAAGGACGCTTCACTCGACCCGGAAGAAGTGCGGCGCATCAATGAATCGCTGAATGAACCAGCAGATGCTGCCGGCAGCAAAGCCTCCCAACACGCACAGCGCGAAAGTAACGGCGCAGAAGCGCTGCTGCAAGGCAGTGCAGAACTTGTGGGCGGCGTGGCGTCGTTGACCGGGGCAGCCCTGCAAAGCATTGGCAGAGGTGCAAGCGCCCTGGCCAATGCCTGGCGTGACGGCTCGAAGCCCGCGGAAGTCGAAGCTTCTTCCGCACCAGCAGGGCCTGACGAGATGATGGGCCGAGTGCAGGTCCTGCCCCGTCTGTCCGAGTACCGGGTGGACCAGGTTGAAAAAGCCGCCGGCAATTACGAGAAGGCACATACGGCGTTCTGGAACGCTGGAAACATGCCCCAGGTTCGTGAGCAGATCGAAGCACGTGCCGAGCAAACCGGGCTGACCGTGCCCGAAGTCATCGAAAAGATGAAGCCGGACGGCGAATTCAATGACCTGCATGAGACCTTCGTCGAGGCAGTCGGGCAGTCACCGGATGCCCAAACCCACAAAAAAGCCATGGACAAGGCACTCACCGGCTGGACCCGCCAGTACGGGCGGGCCCAGGAAGAGCTGCTTAACCCCGAAACCGAAGGCAACCCGCATTATGACAAGCTCAAGGCCCGCCTTGAGACCTCCAGCGAAAACATCCACGGCAATGCAGGTAACACTCCGGCATTCGAAGGGGAAACACAGTCGCATCTGGAGCGCCTGCAAGAGTCGATGCAGCGCATCTTCGAACGCTTGAAGGAGATGGTGCAAGGGGTCGTCAACATGGTTCGCAACAAGGCCGGGGGCAACTCCCAGGACAATGACATGGCGCCTTGACACCTGCTCGGGCCGCCAGGCTGTCCGGCCAGCTGATACCTAAATGGAGCCTTCAAGGCAGACGTATTCACCACGCAAGGAGAACGGAATGACCGAGTACAGCAGCTGGAAAGAAATCACCGCCACGCCGGAGGCGCACCTGGATTTCCTGCGGGTGATCGACGGCAAGCTGGAAGAAGGCCTGGGTGGCAAGAACCTGTATGAAAAGCTGTCCAAGGACATCACTGTGGAAG
This sequence comes from Pseudomonas sp. BN607, assembly GCF_029871175.1. Lineage (NCBI taxonomy): Bacteria > Pseudomonadati > Pseudomonadota > Gammaproteobacteria > Pseudomonadales > Pseudomonadaceae > Pseudomonas > Pseudomonas sp. BN607. The sequence continues at coordinate 127,920 of NZ_SSOE01000063.1, read as the reverse complement.
GCAAGGCCTTCAGCCAGGCCTTCCACCTGAACAAACTGGAAGCCAACTCGTACGGCTGGGATACCGACGAGACGCCGGACCCGGTGAAGCTCGAGATCGTCGAGTTGACCTCGAAGATCAAGGAGGCGGACCCAGGCTACGACCTGGCCCACTTCACGATCGGCTATGAGTACATGATCAGCGAGATGAAAGAGCGCGGCGTGGAAGTGAATGCCGGCCTGGACCACAGCGACCCAGTGCCGAAGAACCGCAGCGGCTCGGACTACGAGCCTGGCATGTGACGCCTGGAGGTACCTGTGAAAGCGATCATTTCCCTCACGCTGGCCTTCGGTATGTCGGCTCTGGTGAGTGCTGCCCAGGCCCAGGAAGCCCCCGTGGCCGAGGAGCAATGGCAGGAGCTACCGCGCAATACCACCATCTATGTGCCGGTGCCCAAGCAGGTCACGCCGGTTGCGGCTTATCGTTCGTGCTCGAACCGCTACGAAGGTGAGCGCTGCGATTTCTCCACCCCTCGCCAAGGAGTGATCGAAGGCACATGCCAGGCGCCGGAAATGCGACAGCCGCCCGCCTATGGCTACGAGATGCAGCAATACCCCGCCCAGGTGCGCACAGCCTTGGTTTGTATGCCCGTCGAGGACCCGGCTGCTGGCGGCCCGGACAACCCAGGCCACGAATCGCCCCAACCGCCCCCGACAGCCCCACCAGCGGAACAGCCAGCCCCCTAGCCCCTGAGGGCTGATCCATCAAACCTGGCGCGATCCCAGTAACGGCCTTGTGTCGCGCCTGTCATTCATGATCACGGGGCAGAGTCGTCGACATCCGGTCCGGGTGCAGCCGACTGCAACATGTCCATGATGAACCGCTGCGTTTCCGGCAGCTGCCTGCCGAACACCTCATCCTGCTCAGGGGCGAGCTGGATATCGCCTGCACGCAAACCCCGTGCGACCTGGTCCTGGTAGCGCGTCACAAAACGTTCGCGGATGTCACGCGCTTCGGGGCTATCGCCACCCGTCAGCTCTTCCAGTAGCCCTTGCACCGCCTGCATGAACACCAGGCTGCGCTTGTATTGCAGGTGCTTCAACCTGGACTGCTCGAGCGCAGCTGCGTAATGCATGTCCATCACCTCGAGCCTTGCCTGTAGCAACTCATTGCTGCTCTGCAAGGCTGCCAATGCTTCGGACTCGCTAGCCGTCGGTTTAGCGTCAGCGCGCTTGGCCGCGCCGGCGACCTCGGACAATTGCTGGTACATCAGGTCGATAATGGTTTTCTGGCGCTGCACCACCGTCCGAAGCTGCACCGCTTCCTCGAAGTACTGCCTCACGTGCCCCCTGAGCGGCTCCAGTTTCTCGTTGGCACATGCCACCCCTGCGTCCCAGCCTTGCGCATAGCCTTGAGAGCGCCCCTCATCGAAGCCCTCTTTACGACCTTGCTGGCGCCCCTGGCTGCGCCCGACATGCAGGTTGGAAATTGCATGATCGAGCGAGCCGGTATATCCACCATCCAGGCCGCCACCAGGTCTCCCCGCACCCCAGTTATGGTCCATATGCTTCCTCGCTTAAACTGCTGCCGCCCCTGGCGGCTGGATGTTTTCCAGAGCATCACTCACAACGTCGGGTCCGGCGCGTCATCCTGCGGCGTTGCTGCCGACTGCGCCATCTGCCCATGCTCCCTGTATCGGCGCGTCCCTGGAACATGCGCCGCTAGATTCTGGTCAATGCCAAACCCGATACTGTCCACCGGGTTCAACGCGTGGTCTTTACCTCGCTCCCAGCTGCTTGCTGGGCTTCGGCCTGAGGCAAGGCAAAATCGGCCAGCCGATGCAGGGCAACCGCCACCCAATCGCCACCGAAACGCTTGTCCTCCAGCACCGACTTCAGCGCCAGGATCGGCACACAGTGCCTTGCCTCGCCTTGGACATAAAAAGCAGCCATCCATTCGGGCAGCAAGTGTTTTATATCTTCGTGGGTTTCCACGCTGAACACCAACGCAAGAATACCAGGCATGGTTTTGACCTCCCGGCTGGGCAGCGCGTCAGCCAGCCAGAAGGCCACCTCGCCGAGCTGGCCGGCCTGGATCGGCAACAGGGCAACGACCTTGTGCCCGTCATGATCAACGACAATGCCTGGTTCAAGATCGAGCGTTCGCGCGCCGAAGCCGAGCGCTTCCCGCCGAATGGGCAGTGACTTGAGGAAATGCTCCAGCAGCGTATACATCTCGAAAGCGACCGGAATGTCCTTCTGGATGGCCGGCGCACTCTTGGCCATCACACTGACGAAGCCGCCACCCGCCTGGGCGAGAACATCGCCACTGATGGCCTGCGCCACGAAAGCCTCGAGTTCATACAACGAATACATGGTCCCACTCCCGCGCAACGGCTCGACTAGACTGAACTTCAACCTGCTGGCAGGTCCAAAAACCTCAGTCGTTCGTGTTTTGTATGTTTGCAGCCCAAACTTCAAGGATGTACCAATGACCCATCAGTTTCACTGTGCATTTCATCCCGCGCCGGGCAATGACGGTGGCGTGCTGAACATCGGCCCCGCCTCGGTCAGCATCGACCTGGAAAACCTCTGCCTGTTCGCCAATGTGGTCGGGCAGATCGAAAAGCGGCGGGCGGCCGGCGTAGCCAGGTCAGAGATTCTCGGCGAGTGGGTAGGCAGTGAAGACATCGACTGGGCGCATATCGGCTTTCACCCCTGCCGCGAGAGCTACAGCCTGCGTTACAACGGCGTAGCCTGGGAGGCGCCTGCCGACGCCACCATCGCCGCTGCCGCCGAGGCACGCTTGTTCCTCGATAACATGCGCCTGCAGGCCTGACCTGACGCGGCCCTTGCTGCCTAGCGAGCGAGGGCCGTATTCGCCTGGTACTGACCGAAGAACTTGAATTCAACCCGGCGGTTGGCTGCACGGCCAGCGGGGGTGTCATTCGCGGCGATGTAGTCGCCCTCCTGCCCCTCAGCGCTGATTTTCGCCGCTGCTACGCCACGCCGAACCAGGTACATCTTCGCCGCCTGCGCCCTGAGCAAGGCAACCCGGCGATTTGCCTCCATCGTGCCCACACTGTCGGTAAAGCCGACGATCTTCACCTGCAGCGCGTCCTGCGCCGAGCGCACCAGCACGTCGCCATCCTCGGCGCTGGGGCTGAAGCGTGAATGGCCGAACGCAAAATTGAGCGTCATGTGGTTGATCGAAGTCTGGATCTGGTCCTGCCGCGCCCTGATTGCCAAAAGCTCCTGACGGCTACCATTGGCGTCGGCCTCAGCCGCAGCCAGCCGCACCCGCAAGCTCTGGATTTCGCTGTTCAGGGCATTGATGGTCTGCTGCATTTGCGCGGTGTTCTGCCCTTGCGCCGAGGGTGCCACATAGGGCACCGGCGCGGCCGGGCTCTCCACCAGCTCGAACCCTGCGAAAGCCTTCGGGGCAAGTGCCACCGAGAGGGCGGCAAGTACCAGCGGCAGCAACCTGCGAGGGGTGGAAACGAGGGTGCTCATACATCTCTCCAATATCGCAGGATCACGAAAACGATGGCCGACCAGGCATACCCCAGCAGCAATACCAGGATGCCTGCCAGCAGGTAGATACGCAGGGGGTCCGTGGCATCCTGGCCCAGCGGCTGAAGCCCGGGAACCAGGGTGGCCGGGAACCAGGCGAACAGCAGCGCCACCAACGGTGCGAGCCACAGGCCAAGGCGCAGCTGACGATGGTCGCCCCCGCGCGTCCACCAGGCGTACCAACCCAGGCTGAGCAGGTAGGCAGGCAGCAACATGACGCTCAGCAACAGGGCTGAAAAGGACAATGCCGCGGCGTAGAAGCGCGGCGAACCTTGGGCCATTTCACCCATCAGGGTCGCCACCACCGCAATGGCAAAAGCAACCAGCGCCACCTGCAGAGGCACCGACATCAGCCACAGGGCTGCGCGACGATCGCCCACGGCCGTGAGGCCTGGCTTCACGGCAGGTGGAGGTAATGCGTAGGACATGCCTGGAAACTCCTTGTAAGGGTCAGCCGGACGGCCAGATTCAAAAGAACTGCCGCTGTGTGCCAGCCAACGTTCAACATCCTGTCATCTATCAAAATGACCTGTTAGAAAAATGTCGAAATTGATGGTGAGTATGAATTTGAGGCCTTTTGCCGTCAAGGTTTGAATCTTCGTCACGCGCAGGCTCTCACTTGACCAAGCGCAGGGCGTAGCGCACACTCGAGGCATGTAAAAAACATTTTTCTGACAACCAGAATTGATAGCACTTTGTCATCCAGAAGGATCTGCCGCATGAAAGCTCTGCACCTCGCCCTGCCGCTGCTGGTTTCGCTCGCCTGCACGTCGGCGTACGCCGCAAAGATCGATCAGGCCGAAGCCAATGCACGCATCACTCAGGCACTCACCTGCAAGCGCAACGTTTCGCCTGAACAATTCGAGGCACTGGTCAAGGCGGCCAACGGCAAGGCCATCGTGCAGGCCTCGGACCTATCCGACGGCGAGTACACCGTGCCGAACCCGCTGGACGTTTACGGCCGCGCCGTGACCAAGCTTGCAATGCACCCAGGCTCCAATGGTGAAGGTGACTTCGACACCTACTCCGGGGCGTTCACCGGCGAGAGCATCCAGGCAGTGGCCAAGCTGGCCGACATTCCCAAAGACGAATTCGGCCAGTACAAGAAAGAAGTCGGTAACCACGACCTGTGGCTGTATGAAGATGGCAACAGCACCTACATCAGCTGTTCGTACGACATGCGCACAGTGGTGAAGACCATCAAGAGCACAGCTCGCAAGGCAGCGGATGCGGTACAGCGCGCCACCCAGTAACACCTCGCGAACCTGTATGCGCTGAAAGGAGTCACGCCATGAGCTTCAGGACACTGGCTGCGAAGTTTCTGGAAACGGTCAAGGACGACCTGGGCATCCCTGCCCGTTTACGACGGGTCATTGCCGACACCCCCACGTTACGCATGAGGGTGGATGACCCCGCCGCCGTCATTGCCTCATCGAGCGTGGTGCGCTGGCATGAGTGGTCGCAGCGTATCGGTTTCGGCCAGGGCAGCGAACAGAACGGTGAGGTCAGGGGCTGGCGCGCCAGCGACGGCCATTACCACAGCGAGCATCGGCAGATCGCCGCACTGGCGCGGCTGGGCAAAACCGAAACCCTGCCTGAGTTCGCGTGTGACATCGGTGATGTGACTGGCCTGTCCGCCTCCAAATCCGAGCTGTACCGGTTTTTCTCCCTGCAACAGATGGCCGAGCAAGCCTGCCAGGCTTTTACCCGCGACATGAGCCAGGAGGGGCTTGCGCAGAACCTGCGCTGGCCGGAGATCGGCATCGTGCATGGCAGCAGCGACTTCATGGTGCGGTACGACTGGGATGATGGCCTGTACCTGGCCAACAGCGGCGGCTCGCACCACTTCGTCGCCGCCCGGCATATTGCCGGGCAGTTGCAGCAGCCGGTTGCGCTGCAGGGCCGCCTGGTTCGCAACGGCCTCGATGCCGGGGCTGCCGCTCAGCTCAACGATGAGTACGCCATCTATGCCGTGAACAAGGACGCGTTCTTCAATGATGCACTCGATGCCCTGCGCGACTTCAAGGCCACTCACTACTGGGGCGACCTGCCGCAACCGTACGACGACGGTATGGCGATCTTCCTGCCCAGAGAGGAAGCGCGCTCACGCAAGGTTGCGGAAATTTTCGCCAGCGAAGGGTTTACCGATGTAGGTGAAATGCTGGTGGAACTGGCGTCGCCGGATGCGGCTGTGGAGCGCCGGGCGCGCCAGGAAATATTGCGCGCGCGCATTGAAGCCCTGCCAGGCCTGGAAGCAAAAGCCGGGGTGGCACACCTCTTCGGCAAACACGCTGCAGCCGCCCTGCGCGATGAGCTGCCGACACAAGTGGACTGGCAAACCGTGGAGCAGGCCACCCTGGATGAAGCCTTCGGCATTCACCAACTCGACGCCCAAAGTGTTTACGAAGCGCTCGCCCAACATAGCCCGGGCGCCGTTTCGAGGCATTCACTGCAAACACTGCGCGCCACAGTCGATGGCTACGCGGCGCTGCATGAGCGCCAATTGGCCAACCTGCCTACGCCCGAGGCACCAAGCCCCGACTGAGTGCGGGGACGCCTGGTCACTCCGCATTCAACTCAGCCAGAGCAATATTGTCCAGCCAAGTGATGAATGCGCGCTGCGGCTTGCTCCTGAGCGCGAGCCTGCTCGCAAGCCCACGACAGCGTCGCCGAATCAGGAACATTCTCAGTGATAGCCTTTTTAGCGAGGAACCACAGGGCGCGCATGACAAACAGCGGGTCTTCAGTCAGTCGCGTATCCCCCGAGGCCTGCAGGTAAGCAACCAGCGCCTGGGTCGCACTGACCAATCCCTTGTCCTGACTGAACTGGACCAATGTACCCAGTGCCTGCGGATGCATTGAAGGATGAATCGTCAGCGGCGTGCAGCGTTCGGAATCGAGCAAATCCCAAAACGTTACGCCGTCCTTGCAGACCATGCCCACACGGCGACCACCCGCCATGTCATCGACCTCGATGAAGGTGCCTGGCTGGTATTTGTGGATTTTCATCTTCTCGCCCTTACCGATTGAATGGCCGACCACCGCCGGCAACAGGTGCATTCTAAGCAAGCAGGCAGCAAAAAGCCTTACTACCGTGCTTGGCGAAACTCAGCCTGACCATCAGGGCTCGGGAGCTTGCCAGGTAACAGTTCGCTGCAACTCAAGGGGGACTGGGCGGGCGACCATCGCACGCCCCAGCGGCTTGCCATCTTCCCCGGGAATTTCGTAATCATCCGTCAAACTGCCTTCCGGCCGCTCGGCAATCCATCGCGCTGCCTGCTTGAGGCCATCGTGAAGGAAACCTGCCTGCGCATCTTGTGCCACGTGCTGCATGTCGATTGCGATCAGGACACCGCACTCTCCAGCGAACGTCGGCGCCTCATAGGCAGCCTCCAGCTCGCCCACCACGTTGCCGTTGGTGTCGTGGAGCATGACCGGGTCACCCACACTCAGGGGGCCTCGATTGCGGGCATAGTCACCGGCATCTTCGACAATACGGCTGGCCTCGTACTCGAAGCCTAGGTCCGCAAAGGCCGATGAGCCTTCGTGGTCGATCCGAAGCACTGCATACCTAGGCGGCAGGCTCGGGGTTGGCAGCGGCACCTCTTCAAGGCCGAGCCGTTGAATGTGCGCTATCTCTGGCTTCGAGCCCGCGAGCAATAACGAGAGTTCAGCCACTTGCTTCCTTGACTGCGCAGCCTCTTGTGCCTCGAAGCGTTCTTGTCGAGCCTCTACTGTCCCGCTAAAGCTGCTATCGGGCTGGTAGTCAGGCAACGACGAAGAACCTTCGGCCTTGTCGCTCCACCCGAAGAAGTTCTGACCTAGCTCCTTGCCGATGCGTCGGATAACTGGCTCGCCGCGCGAACCATCATTTTCAAAGATGACTTTCCGGCCGCTCACCGCGTGATCGAAGGGCTGTTTCTGCCACTCCAGGCGCTCCAGAATTGTCCACCCCAGCACATTGGCCGTGCCACGCTCCGTCGGAAACGGTCGATTGTTGAGCACTGTCCAGGACCCGTTTTCCTCGCGCCTGAATGCTTCATTGCCTTTGAGCAATCGAGAATCGATCAACGCATCCTGCAACCGGTCAGGGTGCTTGATCAAAGCGTTGTATTGTTCGATGCGCTTCATTTCTTCCGGCGGCAACGGCCCCAATTCGACGCCAGCAGACTTCAGGCGATCGTACATGAAGGCCAGTGGACCAGCAGCCAGCAAATCGTTGCGGTAGCCGCCCCCAACTTGAGAGTGCGCGCCTGCGAACTTAATCTCTTCAACCCTTGAGTTGTCGTCGTTACGCAACGCGCTGGTCAGCGGAAACGTCGTACGATACTCATGCATTGCCACCAGGTGAGTGGTCGACTTTACGTTCCTGCTTATTTCCAGGTTCTTGTCAGGGTGGCTTTCCGTTATGGGCAAGCCGTAGGAGGCAACAGTGTCGAATATGGCGAGCTTGTTCACCTGCGCCTGACCAGGCGGAATCAGGTACTCCCGGGTCGCTTTCCACTGGCTATCAAGCTTAGGTACACCCCGATCAATGATCTCGTTCGCCAAGGCACGTGCTTGCGCTGCGCCGCGACTGAAGCCGATCAGGTTCAGGTCGACCTGCAGATCCTGGTTCTTGTTACAAAACGCGACAACGGCCTCGTAGGCTTGCTCGATACGGCTATCGCCACCGCGCCCGGTACCACGCTCGATCAGGGCAGTCGGTGTGCTGCGCTGATGGCTACCCACCCCGTCGAAATAGAGCTTTTCTGAAAGACCCAGGTAATGGGCGGAATCATAGGCGACGGGCGCATGGCCGGAGTTTCGGGAAAGGTTGGTACCTTTCGCCGCATCACACTCATAAAGACGGGCCACGTTGGTGTGGCTGCCCAACGGTTTGTCGTTGTCCTTGCTATTAGCCGTACCGTCAAAGTACACGCTAAAGTATACGGTCTTACTCATGTCATATCCCTATGAACAACTGCAAGCGTCAGCCTTCATTCAACTTCAGAATATGGGCCTTTATGGCCGCACCGGCCCGTTCGATAAAGTCGCCGAAAAACGCCTTGCCCAAGGCCCGCAACGGTGAGCCGTCCAATGAATCCGCAGCCGCCTCCACGGTGACAATGGCAAACTGCTCGGCAATTATTTCGACACTACGCTTGCGCATCCAGGGCTCGTCATACGGCTTCTGATACCACGTGGCGATCTGGTATTGAATGTCGTCCCTCTCAAATGCCTGGTACAGATGCTCGGCCAGCGCGATAACAGTTTCACGGATCAGACCGGGATCAATATTGTGCGCTTCAAGCAGTGCCTCCACAGGGGCGTTGGCAACTGCCATTAGGTCCCCAGTGGTGTAGCCTGGCATCGGTGGAAATACGCCGGGAGGCAACTCAACACCCGTGCCCTTGTTGTCGCCCAAGTTGTCTTCGTCTTGCATATGAACATCCTCATGCAACATACCAAATCCAGATTACCGAGGCTGCTTCAGTACTTGAAGCTTGCCCGCTCGGCTAGCCCGCTTGCTGCAACCGCTGAGCAGCAGCATGGTAAAGAATTGTCAGATCCTGCCTGGCACCCATTACTTCATTGTGAAAAACCGCAGAAACAAAAGGCGCCACCTTGAAGAAATCCGGCAGCACCTGCGGAGCGCTGGCATGAATAGGAAAAACCGGATTGGCCGGCGCAGCCAGCTGAAACTGATAACCAAACCCGCCCAACCCCGCGCGTTCGGACAGCGCCTGGGCGATGCACAGCACTGCCACCAGGCCGATTTCCGCCACATCATCAGCGTACAGTTCACCACCATCGTAGATAAACTGCTCACCGCGCACGATGGCCTGGTCTGCCAGGCCGGTCAGAAGCCGTCGAAGCTGGTCTTCCAGTTGATTGTCATCCATGCCAAGCCTCCGCCAAGCGATCCGAGTCAGGTATCAAGATACGCACACGATTGCGCGTCACCGTCCAAGACAACCCGGGGCGAGTAAAATTCCGCCCAGGCTAGCAAATTGCCATCTCTTAACTGCACCCACCCAGTGCCTGAATATCTGCATCCCCACATCGCTGCCGCTCATCGGCTTTCGCCGTCGTCGCCTTTGCCGTTTGTCGAGTCAGCCCCGGCCGGAAGCGCAGCCTCATTGAACTGTTGACCCTGTGCGCCGGCACTTTCCGCCTGCGCGTCAGGCGAGGCGTCCTGCTCTTGAGTCGTGTCGCTCCCGGCGGGGGCTGAGCCACCGCTCAGAGAATCCTGGTACGCCTGAATTCGCGAATCCGCGCCTTCGTTATACGCAGCCTTGCCCTCAGCACCTGCTGTGCTGAAGGCTTGCTTGTAGTCGGCCCCGGCGGCACCTGCTGTAGACGCCAGACCCGCGCCTGCAGTCAGCACACCGTTGGCAACGCCATCACGTACCCGCCCTCCCAGCGAGGCCGCCCCAGACTCGCGGAAGGAATCTACGCCAGCACGCCCAGCGGACAAGGCAACACTGCCGGCCCTGCGCATGGTCCTGCCGGTGGCAGCTGTGCCACCCGCGATGGCCCGCCCCAGCGCTACCCCAGCAGCGTCGGTGCGTTTTTCACCCAAGGTTCGTTTGTCTCCCGACTCAGCCTCGGCTTTTGCGCTCGAGTCGCCAGCGGCCGGTCCGCCAACCCCCTGACCGTTGGCGTTGACCAGCGCCGCTTTGTCGCCGGAACCACCACGGGACCCTCCGCCACCTGACCCACCGCCACCTGACCCACCGCCGCCTGACCCACCACCGGGTGAGGAGCCATCCGGCGGGGGCAGCTTGCCTTGATCACGACCCAGGCGCATGCCCGTGCCAGTACCACTGATGCTCCCCCCTGCGGCAGCAATGCCGCCGCGCATCTGGCCAGTCGCATTGGTCTCACCCAGGTCACCAATACCCGCGCCGATCCAGCGCAGCACCTGGTCAGGCAAGGTCTGCGGCAGGCCGAAGATCATGTACAGCACGGGCAGCAGCGTCAGCCCGAACACCATGAACCACCAGGCAAACGTCAAGAATTCCGCAATGACACCCACTCCCCCCGTCGAGGACACGACTGCACCGCGCATGGCGAAAAAGCCCGTGGCTATGTAGTCGATCACGGGGTCGGACACCAGCACCGCCGCGAACAACCCCAGAATCGCAAGCGCAGGGCGGGCGAACAGTGACAGCAGCAGTAAGTAACCTTGCGTCTGCGACCCCACGAACGTTCTGTCCGGCGTCATGTGCATCACAGCCCATAGCGGCGCAGCGATGATCGATTGCAATACGGCGAGCACCCAACCGACGAATACGATCATGAACAGCGTGTACGGCAGGCTAGGAAGGAAGACACTGAAGTAAAAGGCCAGAGGCTCGATGTAACTGGCCATCAACGCAAGCTGCTTGATTGGCACCTCGATCACCCAGTCCCAAAGCGGTGTGACGATCTTGTCCGCCTCCAGGCCGTTACCCAACACTTTTGCTGCGGAAACCGTACCCGCAAGCAAGCGCACAGCCGTGGTCGTGGTCTTGATCGCGACATCGGCAAGCAGGATCCCGGCGCGCGCAACGCTCAGATAGTCGCCCACGCACTTCATGCGGTTGAGCGAGCCCCCCATCTGTCCTGCCGTTCCGCAGAGCGGCGTCTGCCCGTTGCTGCCGGCACCGGTGGCAATCTGCACCACATTCAGCATCATTCCGTTGACGAACGATGACATCTTGCTGTCCATGTCTGCCCGCAGCGAACCCACGTTGATATCGGTTTTGGGGTCCTTGGGTATGAGGCTGGCAAAGTCTTCCGGCTTGGTAGTCTTGGCCTTGGTGTAAGTATCCTTCTCTTCAGCCTTCTTGTTTATTGCCTCGGTAACGGTGGTCACGCTATTGCTCAGCAACATATAACGCGCATCCACAGGCAAACCGACCAAAGACGGTGCGCCTACGGAGCCGACCGGTTCCGCAAGCACGCCTGCAATCTGGCCGCGTACCATGCCAACGCGCTGGAACCAACCGCCAGCGGCTGCCCAGCCATCGTCGGTGAGGGTTTTCAGGAAGTCTTTCAGCCCACTATCCACCTCACCCTGCTCGTTGTTGACTTCATTGACGAGCGCAGTGGCGATATGGTTCTCCCAGGTCTTCACAATCTGGTTGAAACGGTCGGAATCGACATCTTCCCAGCCTGAATCATTGATGCTCACAGGCCACGAGTCGACCCACGCGTCCAGATCTGCCATCAGGTAGCCGGCGGCTTCGATCTTCTGCCCTTGCACCTGCTGACGCACCTTCTCCAGGGCCTGGGGAATAGCATCGGATTTCGTCTGGGCCATGTACGAGGACAGCTTCACCGTACCGCAGAAAGGCTGACCACCGGCCAGGTTGGTCACCGCATTCCGGTCCTTGAGGAGGAAGGTGGACTCGAACCGGCCATCTATCTCGACTCGTTTGTCGGCAGCCTGCTTGCTGACGCCTTCGCTGATACTTTCGCTCTTGGCCTGAACTTTCGGCACGTCGGCCGGAGTGGGTCCCGCATAGATGGCATTTGCAGCCTTGGCACAGTAGGAAACGCCAATGTACTGGCGTGCGAAATCACGCAGCCCATAGAAGTTTCCTGCCTGGTTGACGCCCTGAACGATACCGTCTGCCGAGAGGACCCCGATGGCCATGCCAGCTTTATAGGTGCCATTGGCAAAGCCGATGCCCCACAGGGAAAACATCAGAACGATCAGCTGGATGAAAGAGAAACCGCTGGTGGTCGGCAGCAACACGGCGCCACCTGCCACGATCCGCACCGGCGTCCACAAGGACGACCAGCTCTTGCCCATTGCCTCGCCATCATTGGCCGTGTTGGTTACCCCCATCACCGCCACGTACGAGACGATCAGCGAGCCGATGATCAGGATGCCGCTGTTGAAGAAGCCGAACATGGTGGCAAGGATGTTCGCGCCCGACTCCACAGAGTTGGGGTCGGTGCCCATGACCAGCGAGTCGATGACCGGGCCGAATATCCTGCCAAGCATCGCGACCGACTGATCGGTACACGCGCTTGGGTCGCTGCATGGAGAAAACGGCATCTGAGCCATTTGTGATACCTACCTGAATCGAGTTGCGGACGGTTGATCTGAATCGTTCGCGACGAATTCCCCTTGGAATGCTCCGTCGTCCTTGAGTTGAGCTGTCGAGCAGCCCGGCAAGCGTTGCCTGCACAGCGTTGCTTTCGAGCCTGAGCCATGGCGTCACGCTACAAGCCGCGACCCATCAGATATCCAAAGCCAGGCAATCTTAAACCAGAAATCACTCATTTATCAAAATATTGTTATGAAAGAAAACTAACAAAAAACCGAAACAGGCCGACAAGTACTTGTAGCTACCGATGCCGCAAGGACTACGTAAGGAAATGTAAAGTCGTGTAAACATTGGCATTTTGCCACCAAATCAGCGATTAAAGGCGAAAAAACCGTGATAACCTGCACATCTGAACGAGAAGAATCCTTGCCGGGTTGATCTTTCTTCAGATGGTGCTTTCATAGGAAACTCAGCCAGTTTTCAGGCGTCAATTTAGCGTTGACCGAGGCATTTCAGGTCGCTTGACGGCGGTTCGGTAGGCAAAGCGCACGCCAGCGACGCTTTGCGCCAAAGGCAGTTGAAGAATTGACGGGAGACCCATGTTACGGGCGCTGGAGCCAGGCAGGCCCGATCAGCACAGGCATTGTGCTCGACGAGGAAGGCCCTGCTTTCAACGAGATCTACTGGGATACTTCAAGTAACCAAAAAAAACGATTTTTAAAGCGCACCCACAAGAATTGTGAAAGCAAAAATGCTAAGGTCATTCAAGCAGATGAACCCTTAGGGTTCGCATGGGTTTACCCGCAGCACGTCAGCGGAGGAGCTAACGAGATCCGCATGCCTGCGCGACGCAATTACGGCGAACCGCGCAGAGAAGCAGATACCGCTGAATGCAGACTGGTTCGGGCGCGTTCAAGCCCTGTGAAAAAACGACGGACATAGATGCAGCTATCAATACGCGATGCCAGCCGATTCGTGATCGGTGCCGGGTCCATGCGAGACAGAGCCATAGCGGCCTCTGGCAACCCGGCAATCAGCTTGGAAAACGTAGCGCAAGCCGCGTTACGGGAAGGTCCTGACGGCCAAAAAATTCGCCAGACGATTGACGCCCTGGGCGAGCAGGAATCGGCGTGGCTGCGTAATACGCCACCGCACACCCTGCGTTCCGACCGGGTCATGCAAAGCCGTAAAGCCGAGGCCGATGCATTCATAGCCATCCATGGCGCGGTGATCAGCGGCGTGGTGTTCGAAGCCGCAGGCGCAGGTGACAAGCGCGAAGCGGAAACCGGCCTGCGCCAATCACTGACCAGCGCCATCGAAGCAATCGACCAAGCTCCCGGCTCTCGAGCCGATCGAGAGGGGCTGCTGGCCAACCTGCGCGACCAAGTGATTGCAGTGGCCTCGGATGGCGACTTCATGAAGCAGCTATTACGCCATAGCGAACAAGCCTATCTGGCTGCCGACCTTGACAAGACATTTGCCCGTTACGCCAATCCTTCGCTGTCGCGCAGCGAGGACCTGGATGGGTACGGCCCCTAAGGACAAAACCATGCCGAACGCGCAGGACTTCCAGAGCTTCACCGCCTCCGTTTTTCCGTCACAAGCGGCGGAAATCGTCATTGCCAAACAGCCCGCACTGGCCGATTACGGCCAACAGCTACGCAGTGCCGTGAATCAGCTTCCACCGGAGGCCTCACGAGCGCTGCTAGGCGAATATGGTACGGCTTCGCCAGCGCTCGTCAGCGGGATTGAAGAAGCTATCGTGCAGCGCGAGTTTGCTCACGACCACGCAGCGCAGCAAGCAAACCTCAATCAGAATTGGCTGAACGCCGCAGATATGCATACTTCCGGCATCGACGAGGCGGTGGCGGCAGCAGACGATGCCTGGAATGCGGCGCCATAAGCGCCGCCCCCCGCCCCACCGATTCACAGAGACGGATTAGCGCACGGCGGCCTGCTGTGAGGCGCTCTTGTAGGTGCGCAAACCATCACGGCACGACATCGAAGCAACCGTGAACTGCACCTCATACTGCAAATACTCGTTCGCCGAGATAGTAGCCGGGCGCCGACCCCTGTCCTTTGTGGAGGTGTAGGCAAGCACTGCATCGCACGTGGTCCACTCACCGGATCGGGTGTTGAGTCTGCTTGCCTGCGAGCGCATCTGCGTCGCGAAACCGGCATCATCCATGACAACCGGAATTCGGTGAGGGGTGGTAACCACGGCCACATGCCGCCCACTTCCCTCGCCCATGAAGCCTGGCGTTATGGTGATGCTGCCATTGCTGTCGATGCGCGGAATTGCCGTGAAGCGCGCAGCAAACTGCTGCGTACTTGCCAGCTGGGCAAGGGTCTGGCCCTTAAGTTTGCCCCAGTAAGCATCAGGTGGGTTGCGCGCATCATAGCTAGGCGCGGCCCTGTCATAAGGGCTACCCGCCAGCTTCAGTTCCGCTTGACGCTGGAAATACCTGTCGCGACATGACGCATTGGTGTTCTTGTCCAGGTCCTGCCCGGATTTCGCACTGTAAAGCAAGGCGCTCGCGCAGGCGAAGTCGTATCGGCCATTGAAATACAGGTAGAGCCCGCTGCCGGCCAGGCTTTTGGTCGGGATCAAGTCCAGCTCGCCGCTGCTTGCCCCGCCACCAACAGCGGTAACAAGGCCGCTGGGCATCATCGAAGTCAGCGAGCTGACCGCTTCGTCCGAGAAACGAATCTTGGTCTTCCCGTCCGGCATCTGCTCGGTCGTGACACAGCCCGCCATTGCCACGGCGGCCAGCACGGGCAGGAGGAATTTACACTTGGTCATGCACGTATCCTTACTTGAAATGTCTGCTTGAGCGCATCAGAAGAACCGCCCCATGTCTTGCTGCTGCACCTTCGCCTGGCGGGTCTCGCGCAGCTGGCGCACCACGTCCCCTGTGCGCATCTCGACAGGTTCGCCACACGGCTCGCCCACCTCGACCACGTAGCCGTCACGGACCGACACCTGCACGAACTGGATGGAACGAGCCGCGGCCATGAGCGCGCGCTTTTCACCCTCGTCGACGAAGATACCCAGCGCCAGCGGCGGCATGCGCGAATCCATGAAGTTCACGCCCTCCACCGACAGGTACAGCCGGTCAGAGACGTAGGCAGCTTCGAAAGGCATGCACGAAGCCCAGGCTGCCTCGAATGGCTGGACACCGACATACAAAGTGTCGCCCTCCAGGGCAAAGCTGAAACGCCCACTTTGCATGGGCGAGAGCAGTATCACGCGGTCGTGCTCAGGATGGCGCAGCACTTCGTCCCGCTTGAAGTTCGCCGTCCAGCGCAGAAAGTTGGCATACCCCACCACCTGCCTGGCCGCCCGCGCTACACGGGCCCGCTCCCCTGCACTTATTGCCGGCCCGACGTCCTTATGGCCCTGGATCCCCATGTAAATCAGTCCTCGTGCTTTTTGCGTTTTTCCAGCATTCCGAAGAAGTCATCCAGAATCTTGTTCAGCATCTTCTGCGGCGTGTGGCCAAAGTTCTTGGCGTGCTCCGACACCCGCTCATGGTTGTCATTGCGCAAGGTGTAGGAGTTGGACGGGTCCTTTTTGCGGTTGCGGAACGAAATCAGCCCGGAACGGCGCGCCATCGACATCATGCGCTCGTAGTCCGTGTGCGAAATGTTGAATTTCTTGCGGATATCGACCTTGGTCAGGCGCTCGTCCGCCTTCATCAACCGCACCGACTCCACCATCAGGTTATGCAACTGGTTCAGCCGCACCAGGTGGTTGAAACCGCTGTCGATTTGCCCCCGCTCTACAGCCCCGCGATCGGTGTCCGGACGCGCCAGGCCACTCGAGAGGTTCTTCAATACGACCTCGTCGGACAAGTCGAGCGGGTTTCGGTTCTTCTTGGTTTCCTTGAAATCGGGTGATTCGCCGCTCAGGTAGTACACCGAGCCTTGTTTGGCGATTTCCACTTCCAGGAACGAACAGGCAACCATGAAGATGTCTTCGGTACAGAGCTTGCGCGACACGCCCTGCTGAATAGCCTCGCGGCTAAGCGGCTCGTCGGCAGCGCGCATGGCGGCCTGGGTATGCTTGGCCCGCTGGATGTCCTGGACCATGTTGAAATACGACTTCAGAGGCAGCACCTTGTCGGACAGGTTGACCAACGGGTGCAACTCTTTGACGGTGTCGGCCAGTACATCTGGCGAGGGGACCAGCAGCGACCTCAGGCCCTGGGCAAGGGACAATAACTTGGCCCCGTCTTTAACTTCATTCGCTGGTCGCATATACGTACCTAAGATTTCCAATCCAAAATAGTCTTAAAGTGCCTGCGCAGGCATACACACTCCGCTCAAGCAGAACAGCAGCACCAGGCTTCGTAGGCCCGGCCCGCTCTCATTCTCCAATCCTGGAAAAGATCCTCCTTCGGCACCGTAAGGCAGCATTCGGGCGACGCGAGAGGGCTCCCCGCCATTCTACGCGCCCGCAAACCAGCGAAAGGCATACCCCATCCGTGAAGCAGGAAGCAATGGCAATCATTGCGGCGCCAGGCACCCAATGTCGCCGCCCTGACCTGGATCAAGCCCCATGGACTGCAGGGTCTGCTTGGTCAGTTCCACCTGCGCCTTGATCGACTCAGGGTCGTTCGCCATCTGCTGCGCGACAGCATTTTCAATCGGCGCCTGGGAGGAAGCAAGATGAGACATGGTCGCCATCACCGCAATTACCACCAAAGGCGGCACCAGCCAGGCCATCGCGGTCTTGCGCCGGCGTGACCTGGCCTGGCTCTCGGCACTGCTTGCGGCCTGCTCGCGCAAGGCCTTGCGCGAAGGCTGCGGCGCTGCACCCTGGTACGGCGAAGCAGTCAACGGAACCGGGCGCACGACCTCTGCTGGCACAGACGCCCTTTCAGCTTCCTGGCGCTGGAAGTAGTCGTTCAGGGCCTCGTTCAGGCATTCCGAAAGGGCCTGGCGTACGGTGTAGGCAACCAGCGCAGGCTCGATATGGGTAAGCGCACCCTTGCGGTCTGCCTCGGCATGAAACACCAGTTGCAGGGCCGCCAGTTCGTGACTGACCTGCAGCCCGCCATCGCCCTCGATCGCCAGGCTGACGCTACCCTTGAGCACCCGCTGATGGCCATCGTCTTCAGCCGCGTCGAAGCCGACCACTACCAGCGAAAGCTGCTGGAACGCCCCGGTGATACGCACGGTACGGGTAGCCCGCTGTGCGTCATGGGGGCTTTGGCTGTCGAACACCACCAGCAGGTGCTCGCCCGAACCGAAGATGCGGATACTGGGGTCGAACTCAAAGTTCGGCACTTTGGCTTTCATGTACTTTGCTCCTTAAAGTTTTCCAAAGATGTCTTCAAGCACGACCGCCTGTGAAAGGCCGGTCATCATCCTTGGCTTCCCTGTACGGTGATCGATGAAGAACGCAGCCGGCACACCAGCCTGTTCCTTGCCGTTGTGTTCGAATGCGGCGAACAGAAACGCCAGGTTGGTGCTCAGCTGTTCGACGGTTTCCGGCGATGGCTCGGAGCGCACCTGCTCATGCTTGCCCAGCACCCGCGCCAGCATCTTCTGATCCTTGGCCTGCAGAATGGTGGCGGCCAGCGGTACGCCGTCTGCCGGGTTACCCAGCGCCGCGGACGGGATCCACTTGATGGAGTGGCCCTTGGCTGCGTAAGCCCTCGTCAGGTTGTATGCTTCGCGGCAGTACGGGCAACGCGGGTCGATGATGATGTAGACGGTATCGCCGATACCCCCCTTGCCTTCCTTGATGCCTGCCAGGGAGTCGACAGTTTTCATCGACTCCGGGATCGCGCCTTTGAAGCTGCCGTCCATGGCGGCGGCTTCGCGCACATTCGGCGCCTCAACGGGTGACATCTGCGGCGCAGCTGGCGCGGCAGCGACCGGGGCAGCAACAGGCGGCGCGACGACGGCCTGGGCAACGCCAGGCAGGAAGGCATCGGAGATATTGCTGCCGGTTTCGGCATTCCAGGCCACGCCGGTGAACAGCACCGCAGAGTCCGGCGTACTGAAAAGCACCACTTGATGGCCGTTCTTTTCAACAGTCCAGGCGGTCAGCCCGCCGAGGCCCACCGGCCGGGCGCTGACGATCCGCCCATAGCGCGACACCCGCTGCGCGGTCAGGTCATCAAGCTCCTGTTGGGCGGGGTTTACCTGTGCAGTGCCTTGAGCGGTGATGAAGGCAGAGAGGTCCGCCGGTTGTGCCGGGGCGGCATGGGCGACGGAAACCCCCGCCACAAGCGCCGCCAGCATGGCGACAGGTCTTGCAATCACACCCTTCATGGCTCGATGTCCTTATTAAGAATCCAATACGACCGTATTCTAACAAAAAAGCAAAAAAAGGCACCAAAAAAACAAAAAAAGGCCATCTATATAGATGGCCCTTTGCTTCTATCCAAACCTTCAAGACTGGCGCTTCAAGCAGCCCCCTCATCGAGCGCTGCCCCTTGTGCCGCGGCATACCTTTCCTGCTGCAGGTCCTCGTAGCGCTTCTTGTCGGCCTCGGAATACTTGTACGCAGACATCGCCAGCTCAAGACCGTTGACTGCCTTGTCCAGCTGGGGCTCCGCCAGTGATACACCCGCTTTGCACTCATACAGGAAATGCGACAGGATCCCCGGCGCTTCCGGGAAACCGGCCTGGCGCCCGATCGTCTGCAGGGCATACCACATGTCACGGTCAAAGAAACGCAGCCAGCGCATTTCTGCGGGGGGCAGCACACCCAGGCGGCGCGCCTGGAAGAACATGGCAAAGATGATGGTGCGGACAAATGCGTGCGCGTGCAGTATCGCACTGGCATTGGGGTGTTTGATGTACTTCTGGATGATCGCCCGAGGCTCTTCCAGCGGCACTTCGGGCTTCAGCCAGGCATAAAGATCGCCCCGCTGCTCGGCCTTGCCGACAGGTGCCTTGAACTGGTCCCAGCACCAGGCAACCATGTAGTCGCTGTCGGCCATGGCCGCCTTGAAAGCATTGTCATCCAGCGCTGTATCGGTGGCGACCACCCGCGGCAACGCTATCGCCACCAGCAGTGTTTCTGCCGGCGTCAGGTTGGCAACCCGGGTCCAGTGCTGGCCCAACTGGCGACGCATCACCTCGGTGGTTTTCTCGCGATCCAGGGTTGGGGCCCAGCTGCGATCCGATTGCTCCTGCCAACCACTGATCAGCAAGTGCCGGTAGGCAAACTGGCGGGAGGTCTGCGACATGCCGAACACGGGGTGGTCCAGCGGCTGTGCGATCAGGTCGAGTTCGGCGAACATGCGCAGGTGCGGGTACTGCGCCTTGTTCTCTTGCACAAAGCTCTTGATATTGTGCGTCTTGGTGAACCTGAGCTTGGGGTGGGTCTTGTTGATACGCAGGAACATGCGCACCGACAGGATCACCATCAGCAGCAGGAAAAAACCATTCATGAACAGCGACGACGAAGTGATTTCACCCCACGCGACGCTGGAAAAATCTCGCTGACAGGCACCGATGATGCCTTCCGGCGCACACATGCGCCCAACCCACTGGTTGATCGAGGCAATACCTGGCAGCGCGGCGAAGTCACCCAGCACACTCGGCAACCACAGCTCGACGTAGCGAATGTAGGTGTACACCTTGGCAATCTTGTCGTGAGCGAAGTACCAGGCACCCCACCCCCCGAGGTAAAGCACCGCCATGATCCCGAGCAAAATGGCGGGGTCATCCCAGGTAAAGCTCTTCTGCCCACCTCCCTGTTGCTTCATTCAACGCCTCCTCTGGCCGCCACAAAGACTCTGCCGGTCATGTCTGTCTTGCCAACTACCTGGCCAGTTCCTTGAGCAAATTGTGCGTGGTACGCACTCGCCCCACCATGAACACTGCGACTCGGCGGCACACCGCCCGCACGGTCATTTTCTTCACCACCTCGATGTAGACCAGGGCAAACGTCATGCACAGCGCCAAGGGCAGCAGAAACTTCCACAGCGCCGGTACCAGCAGCAACATCAACCACGGCAAGGCGGCGCTTGCGTTGATCACGAAAAAACGTGCGGGGGGAGCGCATCTGCTCCAGTGATACCGTCCTGTTGCCATAACTTCTCCGTAAACTCGTTGCAGTCAGCATTAATGGGCAGCCAGCACCTTAGCCGTGGCGCAGGTCGCGGGCAGTCGCCTCGCTGATCAGGCCTGCGGCCAGCAGGCGATCCGCCTCGGCAGCAAAGGTATGCCCTTCTTCACGCACGAACTCGGCAACCCGCTGGGTTACCCGACCCATGTCGGTCAGGTCCATCAAGGTGTCGCGCACCTGCTCGGTAAACCTCAGCCACGATCGCGCAGCGGTGCGTTTGCCATCCACCGTCGGCACAAGCTTCTGCGCCATCATGAAACGGCTGGTATCGACGAGGTCGTAGATGGCGGTGGCACGCTCCTGCTCCGGAAAGCGGGAAATCATCCGACGCATGATCGCCGCCACATCCTTGGCGTGCACCGTGCCAAACACCGGGTGCCCCGTCAGCGACAGCTCCACCGCCGCGCGAATGGTCTCCTGGTCGCGCAGCTCGCCGATTACGCACAGGCCAGGCGCACGTCGCATGGCCTCGCGGTTTGCCCGGTAAAAGTCTTTGAAGTGCGTGGGGATCTGCGACTGCACGAAGATCGAATGCTTGCTCTGGACCTTGTCGTAGGTGAATTCGATCGGTTCTTCATGGCTGATCAGGTTGCCCTTGATCGGCGTGTCGTTTTCCAGGATGAAGCGGTTGATGGCGGCAAAGGTGGTGGTTTTGCCATGGCCGGTGGCACCGGCCACGTAGACGATGCCATCACGCGGCGTGGCCATTCTGACGATTTCCTCGCTCAGGCCCACGTCCTGGATGCGTGGCGGATCATCGGGAATGGCCCGGATGACAATCTGACACGAGGTATCGCCATGGCACGCGATGGGCGAGGCGTTTACCCGATAGGCATAACGCAGGCGCGCACCGCGCGCATCCTTGCGCTCCGGGTCGAACAACTCGTAACGCTCGTTGACCGCCGTGCCGGAGACGATATCGGTGGTGGCGGTGTCCCGGTTGGCCGCCATCTTCAGCAGTTCGTTGACTTCCCCGACATCCAGCGCACGCCGGGTGACCGCATACATCCGCCCGTACTTCTTCACCACCACCGGCAATGCGGGCTGGATGAAAATGTCGCTGACGCCATGGGTCAGGGTTTCCAGCATCATGGCCTTGAACTGGTCGGCGCGATCGAAACGAAACGGGTCTTCGTAACTGGTCAGGCGCTCCAGGCGCTCGATCATCGCACCCGGCTCCAGCATCATCACGTCGTCGTGGAAGTCCTGCTTCATTGCCGCCCCCCTTCAACGCCCGCAGGCTGTCGGGCTGCAGCAGGCGATGGCGCCGGGCTGCCAGCGGCGGTTACCGGCGCACGGCGGGGCGGGTTGGCAATGGTCGAAGTAGCGATCGAACTGCGCCACACGTTCATGTTGTCGTTGAACTCGGGCAAGGCGGTGATGCGCAGCAGGGTTTCGTCCACCGCCATCGACCGCCCTTCCCGGGTAACCGGGATCGCCGCACCGGAGATGATCGGCATGGTGACCTGGCCGTGGCGGGCAAATTCATTGAAACGGCGCATACCATCGATATCGCGGTTCATCCGGTCGAAGCCGTAGGTCAGCATCAGGTTGGCCTGCTCGACCCCTTGTTGCCAGCCCTCGCGCACGGCCAGTTTCCACACCCGCTCTTCCTCGTCGGAGCGCGGCACCAGCGCCGAAACCAACGAGGTGCGGTCGAAGGTGGGCGGCGGGAAGCTCAGGTATTCGCGCCAGCTGGGCGGCACGGAGGAAAAGCGTGCCTGCGACTCGATCTTGTAGGCCGCCCCCGACAAGCGCAGCGTGTAGTCGCCGTCCTGGTTGTACAGGTGGCGCGCTTCGGTGATGACCGGCGGCACGACGCGGTCCTGGATCATCAGGCTGCTGAAGTCATAGACGGTGTCGAACTCACGCTCGCGCAGCTTCAGGGCTTTGTTGATGTTGGTCAGCTGCCACGCCAGGCCAGCCTTCACCCCCACCTGCAATGCCGCATCGAGAATGGCTTCGCCGCGCGCGGCCGATGCCTGGTTCTTCTCGTCACGCATGGCCTCGATAGCCGACCTGGCATCACCGGCGTCACCCTGCTGCTGCACGTAGGCGGGTTTGTCATAGAGGCGCTCGGCGTCCTCGAGAGTCATCGGGGGCATGTCCATCGCCATGTTCAGCCCCTCCCCAGCGCCAGCGGTACCGGCTTGTAGATCAGGCGCAGCGTGTTGGTGCTCTTGTCCAGCACCACATCGGCACCGGTATCGATCTGAGCACCCACATCCTTCAGTACGTTGATCGGCGTTGCCTTGCGCACCCACACGTTGATGGGCTTGAGATCGACGCGCTTGCCGCTCTCGACATAGGCGTAGCCATAACGGCTGGCGAAGGTCTGCAGAAGCTCCTGGGGCTTGCCAATGAAGTCGATATCGACCTGGTCGGTGTCTACTGCAGCCTGCCGCGAAGCCGCTTGCACACGGTCGGCGTTCAGCCGCGAAACGTAGGTGTGCTGAGAATTGACCGCTACCGACACCTTGTCGGCGATGATCCGGCTGGCAAACGCCTCGGTGTCTTCGGTAGTAGGCTTGGCAGAGCTGGCACAACCACCCAGCGCAACCAGTGCCACCAGCACACCGCCAGCCTTGCAGGCGCGTGCACCCATGCGTATTCCTTTCATGTAAAAACTCCTGAAGTTGTCTTGTTCATCGACCCGGGGTAACCCTCGCCCAGAAGCCTTGGCGTTCTGCGGCGGCCTGCGTTACTGGTAGCTGACCACCAGCCTGGCGTGGCGCTGCCGCTCGAGGTACTTGCCCCATTTCACCGCCAGCGGGATCAGGTCTTTCTTGTAGATGTCGTTGAATTTGCGGGTGCGCGAGTGGTAATTGGCGGCGCGGGTCCAGAAGTCCTGGCCATTGTTCTCGTCCAGCTTCTGGCGCAGCAGCCACGCCGCCAACTCCGCGTTGTAGCAACCGCGCCAGGCAACATCGGACTTGGTGATCGCCGGGTATGCGGCAAACACGCCTTTCGGACCCCAGTGGGTGGTATTGATCTGGAAGTGGCCGAGGTCGAAGGTGCCATTGCGGTTCGACACGCTTTGGCCGTTCTTGCCGCTTTCCTTGCTGGAGATGGCCAACAGCACGTTGGCCGGCACACCCTGGCGCTGCGCGGCCTGCACGACGCAGTCGATATCCGCAGGGCGCACGGCATAGAAGTCATCGGCCAATGCTTGCATGGCGCAACACAGCAGGGGAATGAACAGCCACTGGGGCCGTTTGCGCATCATGGTCAGATGATCCATTTCTGGTGCTGGAACCAAAACCAGAACGCGCCCTCGACAAACAGCTGCCCGGTCGAGACCTGCCAGCTGCGATAGGATTTCTTCATGCCGAAGACCCACAGCGCGAAGCCGATCGACAGCCAGTTGAGGGCAATCAGGATGCCCGCGCCGGTCGCCAGCATGTAGACGAACCCGGCAATCGCAGCAGCGCTGGCAATGAAGAACGCCCGGGAGTGCAAGCGGTGGTTACGGGCAATCCGGTCGATCTCGTCACGTTCGATGGTGGTCAACTGCGCCTTGACGCGCTCGTTGCGATAGCGCGCGGCATGCGCCTTGACCTTCTTGACGTCATCCTCTTCAAGCAAGGCGAAGTCGCAGTTGTTGCAACCCCAGCTGTGCAGGACACGCATCTTGCCATGCGGCCCCTGCTCGAACTCCTGGTGGTCACCTTCCGTTTTTAGCAGCACACCCCGCTCGCACTGGGGGCACGCTGGGCTGAAGTTGGAACGCCAAAGTGCCTTGATGTGCTGGTTGCCCATGCGCAGTTGATTCACGCCCAGCGCCGCCATCGGCATGGTGATGAACGCGAATTTCGCAGCTTTCTTCCCTGAACTGAACAGCCCCATCGCCTCACCCTAGCATGCAAAAATTCTTGTTTCTGATTATCTGTCAGATATCTATCGTCGTCAATTTATGACATCAAATAGTATCGCACGCCGACCGACGGCCCTGACGCCCAGCCTTACTCGTGCGGCTGCTCCTTCATCATCACGCGGCACTGGGCCTGCAGGTCATTCAACCGCTCGCGCATGCCGGCCACACCCTGAGCGCCGGGCTCAGGGGTTACGCTGTAGTTCGTTTGCCGGGCAATTTCTGCGCAGGTTTGCTCGATCCGCTCTTGTGCGGCCCACTTGTCCGACAGCGATGCAAAGCCTTCACCACGGGCCATCAGCTGCATGTCGAGCATCTGCTGTGGCACGACCATGGCCAGCTCACGAGCCCATTCATCGTCCAGCTCCTGCTCGTCTGCCGGCGCAACGGCTGGCGTCACTGGCGTCACGGCCAAAAGGTCGGCAACGGCCAGGATGCTTGCCTGGATCCCCTCCGGGCTCATGGGGTCAACTTGTGGCGCGGGCGCTGGAGCTGCTGTAACCACTGCCGCAACTGGCACCTCGGCGGGGGCCTGCGGCACCGGCTTCTCTGCCAGTGGTGCTACAGGAGCCGGCTTCTTCAGGTCGCCGGACAAATACGCCCCGAGCACGCCGAACGAGGCGTCCAGCCGGCCCAGCAAAGGCCGGCCAGGGTCGGCATAGTTATGCTCGAACACACTGTGCATGCGGGCAAAAGTTGGGTCACCCTTCACTACCGCGCGCACCCGTTTGGCGAAAGAGCCATCCTTCAGGCTGTCGACGAATGCCTGGCGCGACTGCCGGTTCTGCGGCAGGTCCGAAGGCTCGGGCGGCTCGACCGGAATGAAATCGTTGATGCGCATTTCCTTCGGCGCCGGGCCGGCCGTGTAGAAGCCCAGGCCACGAATAAGCGCCACGCCACCGGTCTTGCCATTTTGCGATTTCTTGCCGATCAGGAAGGTGAACTCGCCGTTCTCCTGCATGGCGACGTCGTCGTAGTTCAACCGGCTGCGCTGCTCGATGGCAATGTTGTCCGACTGCCGCAGTTGTTCGTTGCCGGCAGTACGCTCAAAGTTGCCCAGCATGGCCTGCGCAGACTCGGCCGCCGCACCCTGCACGCGCCGCCAGGTTTCCGATTCGGTGCCCGAGGTCAGGCGGCCGACGGCGCGAATGTTGGTGTTTTCCCAGGTGGCATCCGCTTCTTCGGCGCTGGATTTCTTCAGCGAGGAGAAGTCCTGCGCGGCGAAGGTGACACTGAAGCCCAGGCTACGCGCCTGGGCCGGGGCCACGGCAAAGCCGACCACGGCGTAATAGCCATATTCGTCGAGGATGGTGTAGAACGGGA
This sequence comes from Pseudomonas sp. BN607, assembly GCF_029871175.1. NCBI lineage: Bacteria > Pseudomonadati > Pseudomonadota > Gammaproteobacteria > Pseudomonadales > Pseudomonadaceae > Pseudomonas > Pseudomonas sp. BN607. The sequence continues at coordinate 102,057 of NZ_SSOE01000063.1, read as the reverse complement.
ACTTCGAGCCGGTCGGCCGGCTGTCGATGATTTCGCGCACTACCCCTTCGACCCGGTTGCCCAGGCAGCCGGCCATCATCTGCTTGATGCTGCCTACAATCATCTTGCCAAGCATGCGCATGCTGTCCGGTGCACGCTCCAGCGCCGGCAGCAGCACCACCAGCAAGCGGCGGTTGATCACCACATCGTAGAAGTCCACGTCACCGACGCGGGTCTTGAAGATATGGCCGTAGTTGAAGGTCAGGTCGTTGAAGATCCGCCCCAGCTGCATGACGATGTAGCCGTGCTGCTCAAGGGTCTTGGTTTCCTGTTTCTTGAACTTGGCCTTCTGGTAGCCCGGCAGCGTCAGCAGGTACGAGCGCAGCGGGGCGACGATCACATCGAACATCTCGCCGTACTTGCCGCCATGCTCCCACACCAGATCTTCGATGACGTTCAGCTCGAAATATTCCAGGTACTTCTCGGGCGACAGGTTGATGTGTCCCTTGTCCCGCAGGTAGGTCAGCGGCCGTGTCAGGGCTGCAACGAACATGATCGCCCGCCCCTTCCACATGTCACCGCCGCCGCCGGAATCATCCATCAGCGACACGATCAGCTCGATCAACATGCCCGACGAGGTGTTCCCCATCATGTTCATGTTGTTGGTCACCTTGTCGACCTGCTTCTCGACGAAGTCGCGGCCAGAGGTGATGAAGTTGATGATCAGCAGGTCATCTTCGCGGCCCAGGTAGCGCGACAGGCGGAAGATTTCCTTCTGCAGCTTGGGGTCACCCTTGCCGTCGACGTAGATGAAACCAGTGTTCTGCACCAGGGCGTTGAAGACGATACCGAGCAACAGCTCGGTGTTATGGGTGACCAGGCTGTCATCGGTGATGTACAGGTGATGCGGGTGATCGATCTCGATGCACTGGCAAGGTGCCTGACCGGCAGCAGTCACTTTCCACACCTCGGCCCAGCCGTTGAACTTGGCCGAGCCCCGCTTCTTGCGCACCTTGGGCAGCATCACCACGATGCCGCGCCCCATCAGCTCGCGAATGGCGTCGGTGGTCACGGTATGGGCTTCTTCGCTGCCATCCTGCCCGCGGGTAAGCACCCGCCACAGATGGTCACCCGTGGCTTGCGCCCGGCGCCCGTCACGCGTGGCCACGGTCCAGATCGGCTGGATGCCCTGCTCGATCACCCGCAGCACCGCAGCTTGCTTGCCATCGGGCGTGCACACGCTGTCGCCGACCCGGATGCGGCCCATTGGCACCCAGCCACCCGGGGTCAGCACCTTGGCATGCTTGGGCTGCGGCTTACCGGAGCCAGTGGTACCCAGCACCAGCTGGTGGGTGCGCAGGTCACTGTCGCCGGCGTAGATCTGCTCTTTGCTCTCCAGGTCATTGCCGAAGAGCGTCACGCCCTCGCCTTTCTTCTTGCCCTTGTACGAGCCGTCATTGACGTCCGCCAGCTTGGGCACCCGGTAAGGGAAATCGAACGTGCGGTTGTCGACGTCGACGAACTTGCGCTTGAACGCCCACGCCAGCAGCAACAGCAGCTCACCGGAAAAGGGCACCTTGATCGAAATCAGCGCCAGGACCGGTAGCGCGAAGGTTCCGAAAACCGCGCCATCGGCCGACTGGAAGAAATCACTGAAGCGCTGCCCGGCCAGGCGGGTATCCTTGCGCCTGCGGCTGCTGCTGATTTCATGCTGACGGGATGCGCCCTTGTACTGAGCCATCTGTCACTCCCTCACACTACGTCTTCGAATGCACTGGCGCTGATGTAGTCAGCCACCAGGTCTTTGGCGATCCGTGCGATCACCGACTGTTCCATGTCGTCATCGACGAACTCGACGTCCTTGAACGTCTCTCGCTTCAAGCGTTCGACCATGTCTTTGCAACCCCCTGACGGGAAGCGCCGGGCCAGCAGGGCCAGCGCGTCCGGGCGCGGCATGTGCTCGTAGAGCATGGTCCGCAGCTTACGGTCCTCGGCGGTTGTGGTCAGTGCCCACAGGCGCATCGGCCCGGCCGACATGGTGAACAGCTGGCTGTAGGTGGCATTCTTGGTCTCGAAGCGGGCCAGGAAGGTACAGCCATGCTTGTTCGCACCGTGCACGAAGTTGACCAGCGCATGCTCTTCGGTGTCGGACAGGCCGATGTTCTTCCGTAACCAGTCGCGGGTTTCCTTGGTGCCCGAGTCGAGGATGAAGGTGGCCGTGGCGATCTTGGTCAGCTGGCCGAAGTCTTCCATCAACTGCGAAGCCAGAATGATCTCCATGTTCCACTTACGGGCCTCGCGGCCATCGGTCTGCATCTGTTCCTGCAAGCCCACGTGGCCACCGGTCTTGTGGAATTCATCCATGCACATGACCTTGTATTCATCCACCAGGTCGGCCACCAGGCGCTCGTAGAACGGCAGGTACTTCTCGGTGAAGAACGGGAAGTCCTCCTTCGAGAAGGCCACCTTCTTCATGAAGCACTGGCGGGCGATCATGTACATCAAGGCAGTCTGCTTCTTGGCCGAAGCAGAGCCCTGCAACGCCACGTCCTGCAAGTCGAGGGCAACGATACGGGCACTGCCCACGTCGAAACGGGTGTGGTCGGCGAACACCGGGAAGTCGCCGACCGCCTCGCGAATGCCGAGAATGAACGCATCGACCAGGCTACGCCCTACCTCGCCGGAGCCTTCGTACTCGGCTCGCACCTCTTCGGTGGATGCCACTGCCACCAGGTCGTTGAGGGTAGGCACCGCATAGCGCTGGGTGACTTCCGCTTCGTACACCATGCCGGCATCGAACATTGCATCGACCAGTTCCCAGTAGGTGGTGGCCGGCAAAATGCGGAAGCCCAGCGCCGCCACGGCGCTGTCGACCACGTCGTTGTGGCCGGGCTTGTAGGTCTCCGGGCTGGCCCGCTCGATCTTGTCGTCCTTGCGCCGGTAGGCCAGGTCGACCATGCGGCCGACGAAGTTGCTCATCCCTTCATAGGGCTTTTCGCGTTCGGGCGGCGTCACCAGGATAGTGAGGAAGTTCTTGTTGAACTCGCGATCCTTCGGCAGCGGGTAACGCTGGCCAAGCGGCGTATCCAACGGGTTGATGCAGTCCTTGCGGGCGTTCTGCAAACGCTTGTACACCACTAGATGATGCAGCCGCGGCGGCAGGTTGTCGCGCACCAGGTCGCAGAAACCGGACGAAGAAATACCGATGTCGGTGATGCCGATGTAGGGCAACCCGGTCAGGCCTGGCATCAGGCACGATTCGAAGTGGTTGTTGTTCATCAACACCGACTTGCCCGAACCTGGCTTGCCTGCAATCAGGGTGATCCAGGTGGTCTGCTGCGAGGAAAAACGCTGGTACTTGAGGATCTTGCCATCCAGGCTGCGGTAGATGGTCGAACCTTCCTGGAACGGCGAAGCTGGCCGGGTCAGCGGCAGCATGGCCACTGCATCCCCCAACGGCGCAGCGGCCGGGTCGCCCATGTGCTTGGTAGTCAGGGCCAGGCAGTTGGACTGGAACGCCTGCATCGGGTTACCGGTACGCTCGATGAATACCGGCTGGCCCCAGGCTTCCAGGGTGCGCCAGAGCTTCGACTTGCGCAGCGCCAGTTCCTTAACGCCCTTTTCGTCCGGGCTGGCCCAGGTCATCGCGGCCACCTGCAGCTTGACCATGCATTCACCGTCACGCACGCGCTCGCGCAGTTCCTTGGTGGCGAGGTTGATGTTGCGGTTCTGCTCGGAGGTGACCGACAGCAGCTGGGCGAACAGGCTCTTCCAGGCCAACACGCTCATGCCGTCGGAGGACAGCATGATCGACACCGAATACGGCAAAGCGCGCGACACACCGTTCTCTTGCGTTTCCGCGCGATTGAGGCTGTTGAACAGGGTGTTGAAATATTGCGGTTCTGCCGGTGGAATCGACATCAGCAACGGCGCATACACGCGCGAGCCAACCCGCACGCTGGTAGGGTCCGGCAGCAGGCTGGTGCGCTCACCACTGCCGATTTCAGCCGAAGTGACCATGATCTGGCTGGGCAGCGTGGGGTACATGAACTCCGACATGTCGCCATTGCGCTTGCTGGTCTTCCAGCGCATGGGAATGGCGCTGCCCGGAATATAGGGCTTCCAGGTACGCGGCGTGATGTCGGGGTTCACCTTCGCACGGATGGCGCGGATCGCTTCACTGACGTCGAGCACATCCGCCGAGCAACCGAACTCGGGGGACGTCAGGTCTTCGGAAATTTTGGTGACAAAGGAAAGGTGGCGGTCCTTGAGGTAGGAAATGGGCCGCAGCAGGTTCTGCGCTTCGGCGGTGGCCGGCCACTCCGATTCCTTCCTGAACTCGTTCAGCGCCTCGCGCGCCATCGACCTTTCGGTCTGGTCGAGCAGCGCAGGTCGCGACCAGAACACCAGGTAGCATTCTTCGTCATACACATACTGAGCGTACTTGCTGACACCCTCGTTGATCAGGTGCCGCACGTTGAGGTTCAGCCGCTCGGCGGTTGCTGCCTGCTGCAAGGCGTTCTGCTCCAGCGGGGCGGTCGCATCCAGGTCGCGGCTGAAGACAATCTGCAGGTGATGGCCGCGCACCTTGAAATACACCGAGAGCGACGCTTCCAGCAGGCTGACCAAGCGTTCGAACTGTTCGCGCCCAAGCACGCTCTTGGTGCCGTTGAAGCGCACGATGGAAGCCAGCGAACCGTCGTTGGCGACGATGGCCTGCCCGCCATCGACCGTTTCCAGGTCGCAATAGTCCTGTACGTCTGCCTTGAGCTGGCTCAGCACCGTCAGGATCACCGCCTCGAGTTTGTTAAACATTTCCTTGTTCTCCCTTGCCAACGCTCTCAACGGCGAGACTGAGCAGCAGTACGAGCGGCTGCATCAAGCAAAATTCTTCAGTAACTGGCTGGTCAATGCCGACCAGTTAGCTGGCAAAAACAGCGCGCGGTTATTGGCCGCGTAGTATTCGAGTTGTCCATCTTTGAACGCGCTTTTGGTTGGGAACAGCCGTAACGGCGCCAACCATTCAGCGCGCTTGCTAAATTCTTCATCGCTGACAAGTTGCTTGCTTGCGAGGGTTTCCGCCACGCCAAGCACGGTGATGACTTCGCCACCGAATATTGCTTTCAGTGTGTCATTACCCCGAAACTTGAAAGCCGCCAGCAGGCTGGCCAGTTTTTCATTGACCGCCACGTCATCGAGCAACTCATTAACGTAGATACAGCGGGCAATGTTATTGATCTCGGTTTGCGTCAGTTCCTGCACGGCGACGAAAAAGCCGGTGTCATTCATGGCGCAGGCGCCAAGATGATGAACCTGACGACACAGGTTGCAGGCGGTGATCAGGTTTTCCTTGGTGCAGTTGTCGGCATTGCCGTCCAGTGCATGAAGTTCCTGAAACTTGGCAGACTTGAACCCGCAGAAGCGGCAGGTGTAATTGTCGCGCTGCCACACCGAAGTGCGAAGTTTGCTGTTTTCATCGCTGAACAGTTTGCGTTGGTCATCGTCCGAGCGCCACAGTGGCCGACGCACGCCAAATACCGGCTGGTTGGCAGTTCGACTGAGATAGCCACTCGACAACGTGGGCACCGTGTTTGCCCCGCGTTCAGAAGCGTTTGTTTCGCTCACGTCCGAATATTCCCGAAACTGTTCTTGAGGTGCGGGGCTTCACGCCCCGCCATAGGTTCAGCGGCGCACAGCCTTATTCGACCATGGTGTTGCGCATGATCCACATCACGGTACCGACACCCGCCATCAGGCCGCCGATGAACAGGCCGACAATCGCCGACATCGGCTTCTCACGCTCATCCTTGGAGGCTTTCCACAGGGTGTACAGCGAGATGGCGACAACCACGAAACCACCAATCGACACCAGCGAGATCAGCAGCGTGGCCCCACCCTGAGCGGTGTTGTCGATATTGGTCATGACGTCATCGGCCGTCTTGCCGCCGGAAGTATCCTGGGTCAGGTCCGTCTTGGAGATGGCGAATGCCGACGGGGCAGTCAGCGCAGCAATAACAGCGGTAGTTGCACGAACCTTGGCCGAATCGTAGGCAGCTTTCAGGGTTTTGAGTGCTTTCATGAGTGACGCTCCTTGGATTTCATGTTTCGAAACGCCGTTACGACCACGGCGTGAAAAGGCCAACCAGATTGAATCCGATTGTGTTGTTGAGTACATCGCTGAACCATTTGAAGTTCCACGCCAGGACACCGCCGATGATCCATCCGCTGGCGGTACCGAGGCCGGCTTGAGTTTGATTGTTGTAATAACCGTTTACCGTCAACCAACCTTTCACCATGGCGATCAAACCGACAACCTGCATGATGCCCAGCAGGGCCAGGGTTGCCAGTTGTGCCTGTTCTTGCAAAGTCGTCCCGGTCGAGGAATAGGACAGCATGCGCGAATTGGCATAATCCCCGGTCAGGGTTCGCGACATGATGCCCATCCACTCCAGCGTACCGATCGCCAGCAAAATAGAACCGATCACCAATTGCACACAGGCAGAGCCGACAGAAAATCGCTGCCGCCCCGCCACGTATTTCAATGCGTTGTCATGGGTGACACCCCATATTTCAATCAACGCAGCGCCGGTCAGGTAAAGGCCGATAAGCGCGGCAATACCTTGGCACATCATGATCGCTGTCGGGATGACCTTCCCGATATTGACCATTACATCTACTAGATCGGCAAATCCGGCCGCCATGACAACGTCCCTGTTTTAAAGAGCGGGTGAAGTAACCACGATGCCGCTGTCGCGATCCACGGCAAGCACTTTCAGTTCGCGCTGCACCGGCGGCAACGGGTCGCCAGCCTTGACGCTGTCTTCGCTATCGCCATTTTTTACCCAGGCCCGATGCCCGACCACTGCCTGTACCTTGTAGCCAGTGGATTGCGGGATGGGGTGAGCGCGCTTGGCGTACCCTTGCGCAACAGCAGGCGCCGGTTCCCTGCGCGGAGGCTTGATCACCTCCACGCGCTGACGGCTGTCTTCGTAGAATTTCATGCGCTGCTGCAGGTCGGACAGGTTGGTATCCAGGGCTTTGATCTGGCTCAGCAGCAACTGAGTATTGCGCTGCGATTCCTCGCGTACGATCTTCAGCTGTTTTTCGCTGTTTTCCTGGGCCTGCAGCGCCGCCTGGGCCTGCTCCCGCGACTTGGCCAGCTCGATGCTCAGCACATCCATGCGTGGCTGTTGCGCCGATTGTGCCTGGGCGGGCGTGATGCGCCTGGCCTTGGCCGCTGGCGACGAGGTCGCCTTGATCACGACCACGGCGAGCACGATGAGCGCCAGGAAGCTGCCGGCAAAAACGCCAATGAGTTTTCCGAACGACCAGTTCTTCATGTCGAACTCCTTATCGAGATTGATCGTGAACGTCTTGCAGGAAGAACAGGCCAAAGCCTTTGTTCGCAGGCGTTGCGTAGGTGGCCGGGCGGTTGAAGCCGCGGCGCACCTCGCCGGCGATGGCGGTGCCCATTTCACCGACCGACGAACCGATCACCTGCTTGGTCGAAGGCTCGGTAGTGGTCTGTGCCACGACGCCGCTCGGGCTGATGACCGTGGTACCCGCTGTCTGCTGGTAAGCCCGACCGTAGCCGGACAACAGCGAGGCAGCACCCAGGGCGAAATAACGCTCCATGGTGTGGTGGTCCTTGGTCTCGGCAATGCCCTGCTTGGCATCATCCTCGCGCAGTGCCACGGCGCTGATGCGCATGGTCGGACGAGGGTCGTTGACCGGCGGTGCAAGGATGGTGAACTTCACGCGAATGTTGTCGGGCGCCTGCTCGATCTTGCCGATCAGCTTGGAGCCGTTCCACTTGCCGCCTCGAATGGTCGCCAGCACGTCACCGCCATCATCGGTGTTCACCTCGGCATCGAGCGTGGCGTACATGATGGTACCGGTCTTGATCAGCAAGGCCCGGTCGGTATCACCCACGGCCTCGATGGCATTGGGGTCCTTGTCGTCCTTGGCAGTCCGCACCGCGGGGCCTGTCACACCGCTGCCAGCGCGTTCGGTCGGGTAGTAACTGACGGTGCTGAAGCTGCTTTTCTCAGCGAACCCCTTGGCACTTTCAGACTCGCCCATCAGCTGCTTGATCGACTTCAGCGTTTCGCTTTTCAGCTCGCTGACGTATTTATCGCGCTGCTCCTCGGCCTTTTTCAGCTCCTCCTCCAGGCGCCTGCGTTCCTGCTCCTGGGACTGCGCGTTGGCCGCCCCAGCCTGCTGCGAAACCGGAACCGAGTCACGAGGCGGCTGGCCAGCCCCGATGTAAACCTCAGGCGGCCGCTGGTTGCCGTCACTGTACGGCTGCCCGGGCACATTGAACTGGGCGGTCTGGCCACGGGCCCACTCCTTTCCGGTGGACTGGACGATGTTCGGATCGAAGCCAGGCTGATATGACATCCCGCGCTCGGCAGCCTGTTCGGCCTCCAGCGAGCTTCGCTGCGCACGGCGCTCTGCTTCGGCCGGGGAAATAGGGTCGATCGACACTTCAGGTTGCGGCGCATTCGGCACGTCCACCGTGGACGCCTTACCGGCAGGCGCGTTCTTCGAAGACATGCCGTTGTAGGCCAGGGCGCCCAGCGCCAGCACGACCAACCCGGCAGCAATCAGCGAGACCTTGCCGATACCGGACCCGAACACCGCCCGCAGGTTGCGCTGCATCTCATCGGACTTGCGCGCCTTCTTCAGGTGCGAGCCAGTCGGGCCGTCGCGGTCGGCTACCAGGTGCTCGTCCTCTTCATCGAAGCCCGAGTCGTTCGGCGGCATGTTGTTATCACTCATTGCAGATTCCCTTGCTCGATGAAGACGGTTACGGCTTGCCCGCCAGTCGTGAACGTGACGCTGTTCTGCAGGCCCGCATAGCGATACACCGACACACCGGTGGTGCTTCGCGCTGCGTTGGTGTAGGCCGGGTATTGCGCATCAGCCTTGGCTTTCACGTACATGTTCGGGCCATAGCTCCAGGCCTCGACGCCTTCCAGCCCGGTCACCTTCAGGCGGTTGGCCTCTTTCGGTGGCACACCATCCAGGAAGTAGGTCAGCGCATCGTCGATCGACGGCATCCGCAGCATCGCCACACTCGCTGCCGCATCCGGGTTGCGCCCCGGCACCTTGGCATCGACACGCATGTCCACTTCTTCCTGGCCGGCGGCCAGGATCAGGATGATCGGCGTAGCCAGGCCGCGCAGGGTGACGGTGACGTTGCCATAGGCCGCCGCTGTGGCGGGGTCCAGGGTGAGGATGTTGGTCGGTGCGGCAGTGCCGTTCTGACCGTTCTGCCCGCCCCGCTCGCGACCGTCGCTGAACAGCTCGCGGTTGATCGACACGTTCTGGATCATCCACGGCTGGCCGGCATAGTCGGAGAACACGATCGATGACTGCTGGCCCTTGCTCAGGCGAACGATGGGTGGCGATACCCCCGGGTCGAGGTTGAGTGCCAGCGTGCGGGTCACCGGCTTGGCCGGGCTGACATAGGCGGTGGCCTTCTGCTTTTCCCGCTCCAGCCACAGCTGCTTGATCAACTCGACTTGCGACGAGGTAAGCTGCGAGTCCTGCACATCGTTGACCGTGTCACTGATGACATCTTCAGGGCGCGGATAGACCACTTGAGCAGTGCTGGATACCTGCCGGCCCAGGCCGTTCATCGGCGGCTGGGGCGGAGCCTCGCTACCTTGCGCCGCGTCAACCTGCCCTGCGCCACCCTCGGCAGCGGGCGCAGTTGGCGCCTCGTTGGCAAATGCAGGCATAGCGATAGCGCTCGCAAGCAACGATGCGATCAGATGCTTCTTCATGGTCACTTCCTTGAGGTGTACGGCGACAGCTGAACAGAATCGACGGCAATGCCTTTGATGTTGGTGGCCGAGGCGGGGATCTGGACGATGGTCACGGCGGCGAGGAAGTCCTGGCGCGAGCGCGCCTGCTGGTCACCGCCGACATAGAACTCGATGGCAATCGGTACCTGCACCAGCCAGTAGTTCTGCCCGCTGGCCAGCACACCGGCCTCTTCGACCTGGGCAACCTGGGTGGCCATGGCGCGCAGGATCATCCGCCCCTTGAGCACGCGCTCCAGGTTGCCGGAATCGTCCAGGGTCTTCAGGAAGGCCTTGCGCCCCTCGTCGGTGTACCAGCGGGCGCCCGCAGCATTGAGGTTGGAGCGGTAGTTCACATAATCGTAGGAGTACGAATTGACCACGGCATCCTTGGCGTACTCGGCTAGGGTGGCCGGGGTGACGCGCGGGTTGTTCTCGGTCGAGACTTCACAGATGGCGTGGTTGTCAGTGGTCGGGATCCAGCGGTACTTCGGGTACCAGAACACCACCGCAGCAATGGTTACCCCAAACACGCACGTCAGCGCCAGCAGTTGGCCCCATACGCGCTTGTTGCGGCGCTTGAGGTCGAGGCATTCCAGCTGCAGGCGTTTGACTTCACGCACGGTGGCCGCTGCTTCACCCGGCGTTTCATCCAGCGCCAGCTCCAGCAGTTTCTCTTCGTCCGTGCCCCGCCGAGCCTCCTGCGCTTCGCCACCAGGGGTTCCGTGTTGGGTTTCCTTACTCGACATTGCGGATTTCCCCTGTCGTTCCGTCGTAGATGCAAATCGAGTCGGTTCCGTCATAGAACACGACATTTTCAAAGTTGGTTTGAGTCACCAGCCAGATGGCAGCAACCGCAACAAAAGGCAGCAGGCCTATGCACGCCCACTCGCCGACATTCAGCAAAACGCCAAGCAAGCGGTTGTAGCGTCGCAGTGCGCGAACATCCACGTCCTCCCCTGCACCGCTGCCCCATGACGTAGTGATAGACCCCAGCTCATCCATATCTCGCTCCATGCGGCGGCATTTTCATCCAAAACTTAGAAAGCTGCAACAGCGAAATTTTGACAGATTGAGATAATACCTGCAATCCGCGACGCATTTTGACACGCCAGCGCCAGAGCCTTTGACACTAAAGGGGGCAGATCAAGTGACCGCACAGGCAAAAAAAACCCTGCCTAAGTCAGGGCTTTTACCCAATAAAAGCTAAGAAAATCAAGGTCTTGTGATGGATCACCTAGCCATCAGGTTAGACTGAGTACTTGAGCACTGCAGGCTTTAAAAAATGAAGGCCTTCTGGTTATTTTGATGCTATAAACCTGACCATTCAGTCATGCGCAGAGGCCGAATGAGCCTGTTTTGAAAAGCCCTGTAAAAACTACAGAACCCAAGAATTACGTGGCTTACAGAGGTTTTGAAGGCCTGTCTTCCAGGTTGGCGGCGGAGGGGGTGCAACACATCCTTCATGACAATCCTGGAACTCGCTCCAGCTTTCCTTCCTGAGCTTCACCGAACGCCTACAACCTACACAGCGCGGATAAAAACCCTTTAAAATCAAAGGAAATGGCACTTTATAGGCGCTTTCTGCCGCTTGGCATGTTGCGTAGCTCAACCGCAGAATCGGCGGATAAAATCCGACCCAGGCGCATAGTCCTCTCGTCAGGGCAGCGCACCGGTATGGCTAAAATATGATTTTCCAACAAATACACAACTTTCCGCGATAGCGGCTTTTTGATATCAAACTGCCATCATTTTTGGGCGCCACGCAAATCCAAAGCTGCCGGGGCGGCGCTCTATCTCACAGACGATAAAAAACGTGCGACAACTCTTCAGCGCCGCCGCTTTTTCGAGACCAAAAAAAAGGGCACCCATCCACGGGTGCCCTCTGCCCTACCGCCAGGTGAACTCGATCACCCCATCGACCGCGCCGCCACCGGTTGCGCATGGCCGCGGGAAGTCACGATGCCCAGGAAAGAAATCACGATCGCCAGGCCCAATGTCGAGCTCACTTCCACCCGGTGCTCCGGGGTGTACATCATTACCGCCAGCGCCCCGGCGATGAAAATGATCACCGCCCAGGTCAGGTACGGGAACAACCACATGCGGAACTTCAGCTCGGTGTTCTCCCGCTCCAGCCGGCGGCGCATGCGCAGCTGGGAGATGGCGATAACCATGTACACCAACAGGGCGATGGCGCCGGAGCTGGCCAGCAGGAACTCGAACACGCCCTTCGGCGCGAAGTAGTTGAGGACTGCGATGGCCGCACCGATCAGGGTACTGCCGAACACCGCAGCACGCGGTACGCCGACCTTGGAGGTCTTGTTGAGGAACGCCGGGGCATCACCGCGCTTGGCCAGCGAGTACATCATTCGCGAAGCGATGTAGATCGACGAGTTCATGCAGCTGGTGACGGCCACCAGCACCACCAGGTCGACCATGAATGCCGCGTTGGGGATGTTCATGATTTCCAGCGCACGCTGGTATGAACCCACCACCGCCAGCTGCGGATCGTTCCACGGCACCACCGAGATGATCACGAAGATCGACAGGATGTAGAAGGTGCTGATTCGCCAGATCACCGAGCGGGTGGCCTTGGCGATGTTGCGCGACGGGTCGCTGGACTCGGACGCGGCAATGGTCACCGCCTCTGTACCGATGAAGCTGAACATCACCGTGATGAACGCGCCGACCACCGCCGACCAGCCCTTCGGTGCAAAGCCGCCGTATTCGGCCATCAGCCCGCTCAGCCCACTGACTTCGCGGTTGGGCAGCCAGCCCATCAGCGCGGCGAAGCCCAGGCCGATGAAGCCAAGAATGGCAGTGACCTTGAGGATGGCGAACCAGAACTCGAACTCGCCGTACTTGGCCACGCTGAACAGGTTGGTGCAGGCCAGCAGCAGCACCGACGCCAGCGCGAAGATCCAGCTGTCCACCTGGGGGAACCAGGCGTTCAACACATGCCCGGCGGCCAATGCTTCGATAGGAATCACCAGCACCCAGAACCACCAGTACAACCAGCCGATGGTGTAGCCGGCCCAACGGCCGATCGCCTGGTCGGCGTAGGTGGAAAACGATCCGGTGTCAGGGTGTGCCACGGCCATTTCGCCGAGCATGCGCATGACCAGTACCACCAGGGTACCGGCTACGAAATAGGAAATTATGGTAGCTGGGCCGGCTGCCGCAATGGCATGGCCAGAGCCGACGAAAAGTCCGGCGCCGATGATGCCGGCGATGGACAGCATCGTTACATGACGTGGCTTGAAACCTTGTGCAAGGTTGCCATCAGATCCCACGGTGTTCATTGATGTTGTTCTCTTTTTGCTGACACAAGGATGGACGGGCAGGCGTAGGCGAAAATATCTCCTTTGAAATCAATAAGTCGACACGTTGTTCGCGCGCTGTTGTTGATATTTGGCACGCGTCACAGAGCAAGGTGTCAGTGCGGTTCGGGGTTCATTTAAGCCCCGCAGGGCTGTGGCTAATTACACGAGAACGCCCCGGAACTGTTCGATCACGACAGGGCATTTCCAATAGCGCCAGATGTCGCGAATGGCATGCCCGATCGCGCCACCGGGCCATTTGGTGCTTTTGTTTTTCATTTGAATGTGTTGCCGGGGCCGATAGCTTCGCCGCGCGCCGACGCTCGATGAACCCGCTTCTGCAAGCCGCCAATAAAAAAGCCCCGGTCTCCCGGGGCCTCTGTTGCCAAGGCGTCTGCCTACGCCTGCCCGGTACGCTCGAAGCGCCTGGCCAGCAACAGGTAAGCGAGGATCCCCAGCACGCCATGGGCGGCCACGAACCAGAGTGCGTTGTGAAACGAGCCAGTGCTGGCAACCACGTAACCAATCACCAGCGGGGTGACGATGCCGGCAATGTTGCCGATGCCATTGAACACGCCACCGCACAGGCCGACCATCTTCTTCGGCGCCACGTCCGACAGCACCGCCCAGCCCACCGCAGCCAGGCCCTTGCCGAAGAACGCCAGGGTCATCAGGGCGATGACCGCCGCGTTGCCATCCACATAGTTGGCCAGCACCAGGCTGGTGGACAGCCCCATGCCGATGATGAACGGGGTCTTGCGCGCCCTGGACGGGTGCACGCCACGGCGGATCAGCCAGTCGGATACGAAGCCACCCAGAATACCGCCAGTGAAACCACATATTGCCGGCAGTGCGGCCACCCAGCCGGCCTCCATGATGGTCATGCCACGGCCCTTGATCAGGTAGATCGGGAACCAGGTGATGAAGAAGTAAGTCAGCGCAGTGATGCAGTACTGGCCAAGGTACACCGCCCACAGGTTGCGGCTGGTGAACAGTTGCGCAAGCTCTGCACGGGTCGGCTTGCTCTTGGCAGCCTTGCGTTCCTTTTCCAGGTCGACCAGGGCGCCACCTTCGCGCATGTATTCCAGCTCTTCACGGCTCAACCCAGGTGCGCTGTGGGGCTCATGGTACAAGCGGAACCAGAACAGGCTCAGCAGCAAGCCCAGAAGCCCCATCCAGATGAACACCTGCTCCCAGCTCATTGCATGGGTCATCCATGCCATCAAGGGGGCGAACACCACCACCGCCATGTACTGCGCCGAATTGAACAGTGCCGATGCAGTGCCACGCTCCTGGGTCGGGAACCAACAGCTGACGATGCGCGAGTTGGCCGGGAAGGCCGGCGACTCCACCAGCCCAAGCATGAAGCGCATTGAAAACAGTGCCACCGCTGCCGAGACGCCCGCCAGCCCCATCCAGCCCACAGTGCCTTGCAGCAAGGTAAACAGCGACCAGAGGATCAGGCTGATACCGTACACGCGGCGGGCACCGAAGCGATCGAGCAGCCAGCCCCCCGGCACTTGGCCGAGGGCGTAGGCCCAGGCGAAGGCAGAAAAGATCATGCCCAGCATGACCGGATCGAGCCCCAGGTCCTTGAGCACCTCGGTGCCGGTGATCGACAAGGTGGCGCGGTCGGCGTAGTTGATGACGGTAATGACGAAGATCAGCGCCAGCACCAGGAAGCGATGGCGACCGATCCCGGCCACGGCCTGCGGTGCGGCAACGGCGGATTTGCTGTTCATGTGGACCCTCTTGCTTCTCGATGGAAGCGATTGTTCTTGTACGCAGAAGGGGTGGCCGCAAGGGCCTTGTAGTACCTGTACCGGCGAAAGGGGGCTAACTGTCGATCACCCGATTCGGTGGCACTTCACCTCGGAAACAGGCCTGAAGGTTGTCCAGCACCATGCGCCCCATCTCCAGCCGGGTCTGCAGCGTCGCGCTACCCCGGTGCGGTTGCAGGCTGACCTGGTTCAGGTCCAGCAATGCCGGCGGCACCCGTGGTTCATCGACAAATACATCCAGCCCTGCCCCGGCGATACGCTGCTCGCGCAACGCTTCCACCAGCGCGTCTTCATCGACCAACTTGCCACGTGCCACATTGACCAGGTAACCCTGTGGCCCCAGCGCCTCCAGCACCTCGGCCGTCACCAGCACTTGCCCGCCGTCAGCAGAAGCGGCCACGACCAGGACATCCACCGAGCGCGCCAACTCAACCAGATCCGGCTCATAGCGATAGCCCGTTCCTGGCTGCTCGCGCCGGCCGTTGTAGGCGATGCTCATGTCGAAGGCGGCGGCACGGCGAGCGATGGCCTTGCCCACCTGGCCAAGGCCGACGATGCCCAGCGCGCTGCCACTGACCCTGCGCGCCAGCGGCAGGTCGACCTTGCCCCACAAGCCATCGCGCACCAGCCGCTCCCCCTCGCCCAGGCGACGCAGGCTGCTGATGATCAACCCCATGGCCAGGTCGGCAACGTCGGCCGTCAACACCCCCGGGGTGGTGGTGACATGGATGCCGCGGCTGGCCGCATGGCGCAGATCCACCGCATCGGTACCGATGCCACTGATGGCGATGATCTCAAGGGCAGGCAACTGGTCCATCAGCGCGGTGGACAGGCCTTTGGCACCGCCGGTGACCACGCCGCGAATACGCGGTGCGGCTTCGTCCAGCAGCTGTTGCGGGTTGTGCTGCTGGTACAACCGATGCACGTGGTAGGCGCTGACCAGTTGGGCATCGATCGCCTCGGGTACGGGCTGGGTCAGCAGCACTTCAATGGGGGTGTGATTCATCGCGGGCTTCCGGCATTGAGAAGACATGAGTCGATGCTAGGCCTGCATTTGATACAGGTCTAATATAGATGCTGGATTGAATAATTCAGGATTTGAATCGTGGAATTGCACCAGCTGCGCTGCTTCGTGGCCGTGGCCGAAGAGCTGCATTTCGGCCGCGCTGCCACCCGCCTGCACATGACCCAGCCACCGCTTAGCCGGCAGATCCAGCTGCTCGAGCATGCCTTGGGCGTGCTGCTGCTCGAACGCAACAACCGTCAGGCGCGGCTCACCCTGGCGGGCGCAAGCTTCCTTGAGGATGCCCGGCGCATTTTGCAGATTGCCGAATCAGCCAGCCACTCCGCGCGGCGCATCGCCCACGGCGAAGCAGGCCGCCTGACCCTGGGTTTCACCGCCGTTGGAGCGTACAGCATGGTCCCCCGTTTGCTGGTGCACGCCGGGCAGACGCTGCCGGACATCGAGCTGGTGCTCAGCGAGCGCGTCTCCAGCACCCAGGTGCATGACCTGGAAGCAGGGCTGATCGATGTCGGGCTGGTGCGCCAGGTACTGCCCAGCGCGCGCGTGGAGTACTTGCCAATCCACCGCGAGCCCTTCGTCGCCGCCCTGCCCGCCGGGCACGCGCTGGCGAACCACGAACGGCTGACGCCCAGCGACTTCGACCAGCAGCCGTTCGTGATGTACAGCGCCAACGAAGGGCGGTATTTCCATGACCGTATTGCCAACCTGTTTGCGCGGCACGAAGTGCAGCCGCGCTACCTGCACCAGTTGGGTCAGACTCATTCGATTCTGGGCCTGGTCAATGTGGGACTGGGCTGTGCCGTGGTGCCGGCCTCTGCCCAGGCACTGCGCCTGGAGCAGGTGGTATTCCGGCCGTTGGAGGGGATGGAGCAGCAGGCAGAAATCTTCCTGGCGTTCTGCCGGGACAGCCCCAACCCGGTGCTGGGGTCTTTCGTTGCAATGGCGCGGGCCTTTTTTGAAGCCGCTTGAGGGCCTGCCACCCCCACAGGCCCCACACCAGCCTGAAGCCAGGTGCAATCCCTGTGGGAGCGGCTTTAGCCGCGAACACCGGCGGCCAGCCGCCTTAGCGTACCAGGCAAGGCCGTTTGTTATCGAAGCTCCAACCCGGGATCAGGAACTGCATCGCCACGCTGTCATCGCGCGCGCCCAGCCCCATGTTGCGGTAGCACTCATGAGCCTTGGCCAGCTGGTCTTCGTCCAGTTCCACGCCCAGGCCCGGCCGCGCCGGTACCCGCACATGCCCATCGACAATGCGCAGCGGATCACGCGTCAGCCGCTGGCCATCCTGCCAGATCCAGTGCGTATCGATCGCAGTGATATCCCCCGGCGCAGCAGCCGCCACCTGGGTGAACATCGCCAGCGAAATGTCGAAGTGGTTGTTCGAGTGCGACCCCCACGTCAGGCCCCAGTCGTTGCACATCTGCGCCACCCGCACCGAGCCCTGCAAGGTCCAGAAGTGCGGGTCGGCCAGCGGGATGTCCACCGATTGCAGCTGGATCGCATGCCCCATCTGCCGCCAGTCGGTGGCAATCATGTTGGTGGCGGTGGGCAGCCCGGTGGCCCGGCGAAACTCGGCCATCACCTCACGGCCCGAGTAACCATTCTCGGCACCGCAGGGGTCTTCGGCGTAGGCCAGTACATCGTGCTTGTCACGGCACAGGGCGATGGCTTCCTTGAGTGACCACGCGCCATTGGGGTCGAGCGTGATGCGCGCTTCGGGGAAGCGTTCGGCCAGGGCGGTTACCGCTTCCATTTCTGCTTCACCCCGCAGTACGCCGCCCTTGAGCTTGAAGTCGCTGAAGCCATAGCGCTGCTTCGCCGCTTCGGCCAGGCGCACGACCGCCTCAGGGGTCAGGGCCTTTTCGTGGCGCACGCGAAACCAGTCGTCATCGCTATCGGCTTCGTGACGGTAAGCCAGGTCGGTCTGCTGGCGGTCGCCGATGTAGAACAGATAACCGAGCATCTTCACCGCATCGCGCTGCTGGCCCTCGCCCAGCAGCGCCGCCATCGGCACATTCAGGTGCTGGCCGAGCAGGTCGAGCAATGCCGACTCGATGGCCGTCACCGCATGCACGGTGATACGCAGGTCGAAGGTCTGCAGGCCGCGACCCGCCGAGTCACGGTTGGCGAAAGTCTGGCGCATGGCATTGAGCACACGCTGGTAATGGCCAATCGGCTGGCCCACCACCAGGCTACGTGCGTCCTCCAAAGTCTGGCGAATTTTCTCGCCGCCGGGCACTTCACCCAGGCCAGTATTGCCGGCGCTGTCGCGCAACACCACCACATTGCGGGTGAAGAACGGGCCATGGGCGCCACTGAGGTTGAGCAGCATGCTGTCGTGGCCAGCCACGGGGATCACGCGCAAGTCGGTGACCACTGGGGTGCTGGCATGTACGGCGGGATTGGTCTGCATATTCATGGTTGTTGTCTCGCAGTCATCAATGGGTATGGCCCAAGGCCGAGGGGGCCTTGAGGTCATCGGAAGGGGTGCCCTTGGGACGGGTGCGTACGAAGAAGATGGCAATCGCCGCCAGCACCGAGGTCACCGCCAGGCCATACAGGCCGCCCTGGATCGACCCGGTCTGCTGCTCCAGCAGCCCGAAGGTGGTAGGGGCGACGAAGCCGCCGAGGTTGCCGACCGAGTTGATCAGGGCAATGACTGCCGCCGCGATACGCGCATCCAGGTAGCCCTGAGGGATAGGCCAGAACAGCGAAGACGCCGACTTGAAACCGATGGCCGCAAAGCACACCGCAACGAAGGCAAAAACCGGCCCGCCGGTGGTGGACATGAACATGCCAATTGCAGCGATCACCAAGGCGCCAGCCACCCAGGCCTGCTGGAACCTCCAGCGTGCGGAACCGGCAGCAAAGGCGTACATGGCCAGGATCGAGATCAGCCACGGGATGGAATTGAAGAAGCCCACCTGCAGGTCACTGAGGTCGCCCATGCGCTTGATGATGCTGGGCAGCCAGAAGGTGGCGGCATAAATGGTCAGCTGGATGCAGAAGTAGATCAGGCAGAACAGCACGATCTGCCGGTCCTTGAGCAGGCTCCAGGCCGATGGCTTCACTGCGCCGATCGCCTCGCGCTCAAGCTGCTCGCGGTCGATGGTCGCTACCAGCGCCTCCTGCTCCGCCTGGTTCAGCCACTTGGCGTCCTGCGGCTTTGAGTCGAGCCAGAAGAACACAAAGAAGCACAGCGCCACCGAGGCCATGCCTTCAATGAACAGCATCCACTGCCAACCATGCAGGCCCAGGCCCTGGATCTGCATCAGCGCCCCGGCCAGCGGCCCGGAAATCAGCGAGGCAAGTGCAGAACCGCTGAGGAAGATAGCAATCGCCTTGCCGCGCTCTGCCGCTGGCAGCCAGCGGGTGAAGTAGTAGATCACGCCAGGGAAGAAGCCTGCTTCGGCCACCCCGAGCAGAAAACGCAACACGTAGAACTGGGTTTCACTCTGCACGAAGGCCATGGCCGTGGCCACCAGCCCCCAGGTGAACATGATACGGGTCAGCCACAGCCGGGCACCGACCTTTTGCAGCAGCATGTTCGAAGGCACTTCGAACAGCGCGTAACCGATGAAGAACAGCCCGGCACCAAAGCCAAAGGCCGCAGCGCTGATGCCCAGGTCGCTTTCCAGGTGCGGGCGGACGAAGCCAATGTTGACGCGGTCGAGGTAGTTAACGATGAACATGATGACGAACAGCGGCAGGACGTGGCGCTTGACCTTGGCCACGGCACTGGCCAGCGCGTCGCCTTCATTCCGGGCAGACGGAGCGAGGGTGTCGTTCACTTGCGGATCTCCCACTAATTGTTTTTGTGCGGGTCGGGTTGTCTGACATGGCAGTGGGGAGGAGCTTATTCGCAGCGAGGTTGTACGACAAGATCATTAACGTCGGCAAAATAGCAAAATACAAGCTGTCACAATGCCAATTTGATCCTAACGTGCAAAAACAGATCAACTACATGCTGAATTGGATGCGCGAAAAATCGGCAAAAAATATTTCTATCGATTAACTTGTCGTACAAGCAAATCAAGAAGCGGATCACACATGGAACCCGAACACGCGCGCAAACGCGGCCACAGCCGTGCCCATGACCTGGTTTCCAGCCTGACCCAGCAGATTTTGCTGGGCACCTTCAAACCAGGCGACAAACTGCCTTCGGAAAACACCTTGGTGCGCGAGCACGGGGTCAGCCGCACAGTGGTTCGCGAAGCCTTGTCGAAGCTGCAGGCCTCGGGGTTGGTGGAGCCGCGCCACGGGATCGGTACGTTCGTGATGGAGCGCCAGGCCCAGGCCGGCCTGCGCGTTGCGGCGGAGAGCGCGGCGAATGTGCGCGACCTGCTGGAGCTGCGTATTGGCCTTGAGGGCCAGGCTGCCGCACTGGCCGCACTGCGTCGTGACGAGGGGCAACTGGCGCGCATGCGCCAGGCGCTGGATGACTATCAGGACCTGGCCGCTGCCGGCGACAGCTGCATCGAAGCCGACCGGCGCTTTCACCTGTTGATTGCCGAGGCCACCGGCAATCTGTATTTCACCGAGATGCTGCTGCAACTGGGTAACGGCCTGATACCGCGCAACCGCATGGCCCTGGCCGAGCGCGGGGGAGCCAAGCTGGCGCGGCAAGCGTACTTGGCCAACCTGGAGCATGAGGCGATCCTCAATGCCATACGCCGGCAAGACCCGGATGCCGCGCGTGCGGCAGTGTGCCTGCATCTGTCCAACAGCCGGGACCGGTTACTGCCGGACTGACTGTCAGGCAGTGCAAGGCCTCGGGTTTGATGCTACGAATAGCATGGCGTGCAGGGTGGCCGTTACATCCAGCTACCCTGCCCTCACCAAGTCAGGCAGATCTTGCCAAAATGCCGGTTGCTCTCCTGGTAACGGAACGCCTCGACGATCTGTTCCAGCTCGAAATGCTTGTCCACCACCGGCCGCAGGCCATTGGCATCGATCGCCCGCACCATCGCCTGCTGCTGCGCCCGGCTGCCCACCAGCACGCCTTGCAGGCGAATCTGCCGCACCAGCGCCTGCACCAGCGGCAACTGCCCAGCCACCCCAGTAAGGATGCCGATCAGCGACACATGCCCGCCAATGCGCGCAGCAATCATCGACTGCTCCAGCGTCGCCGGGCCACCCACTTCGATCACATGATCAACGCCACGGTTGCCCGTTAGCTCGCGTACTTTCTCGCCCCAGGCCGGCGTGCTCTTGTAGTTGATCAGGTGATCGGCCCCCAGGGCCTTCAAGCGCTCCAGCTTGGCATCGCTGGACGAGGTGGCGATCACCGTAGCACCCGCCAGCTTGGCGAACTGCAGGGCGAAGATAGACACGCCACCCGTGCCCTGCACCAGCACCGTATCGCCGGGCTTGAGGTGGTCGTCGCTCATCAGCGCACGCCAGGCGGTGAGGCCGGCGGTGGTCAGGGTGGCGGCCTCGGCGTGGCTGAAGCCCTTGGGTGCCAGGGTAAAGGCGGTGGCGCGGGCGGTTACCTGCTCGCGCGCGTAGCCATCGACGCCGTCACCCGGCACCCGGGCAAAGCCCTCGACATTGGCCTGGCCATCGAGCCAGTCGGGGAAGAAAGTGCTGACCACATTGTCGCCGACCTGGAACTCAGTGACGCCAGCCCCCACCGCAACCACCTCGCCGGCGCCATCGGCCATGGGGATGCGTCGCTCGCTTGGGCCCCACATGCCGCTGACCACGGCGAAATCGTGGTAGTTGAGGGAACTGGCGTGCAGGCGCACGGTGATCTCGCCCGCTTTGGGGGCCTGGGCCTCGCAGGTGCCGACCTGGACCTTGTCGTAGCCGCCGCCAGGTTGTACGTAAATGGCCTTGCTGCTCATGGGTGGGTCTCCGTATCAGAGCAAAGAATGGGGTTCAGCATAGACAGATCCGGCCCTTTAGCGGGCATGCCTGCGAAGAGGCTCCCATTGCCACACGCATCAGCCCAGCATCACCTTCAACGCTCGGCAATCCGCCGCATGCCAATCCACCAGCTCCGGCCAGGGATTGTCCGGCAGGTTCACCAGCACCGTGCGTGCCCCCGCCGCCCGCCCACAGTCCAGGTCAAAGCGGTAGTCTCCCACCATCACCAGTTCGCTCGGGGTCACGCCCCAGGCGCTGGCAATCTTCAGCAGCCCATCCGGGCTCGGCTTGGGCGCCGCCTCGTCACGCCCGAGAATGTGTTCCACCGGGAAGCAGTCCGCCAGGCCAATGGCCTCCAGCGTCACATGCGCCAGTTCACGCGCATTGCGGGTCAGAATACCCAGCCGGCACCCGCGCCCGGCCAACTCGCGCACCAGTTCCACCGCCCCGCTGGCCGCCGTGGAGGCAGTTGCCAGATCCCTTTCGTGCGCCAGCAACCAGGCATGCTTGGCCGCCGCTTCGTCTGCCGGCAAGGCCGCCAGGTGGGTGAGGATGTCGTGTTCGGCCGGGATGCCCAGCGCCACTCGAATGGCGGCAAAGTCGTGCACGGCCACGGTCAGGGTGCCGTCCATGTCGAACACCCAGTTGCGCACCTCGCCCAGGCTCATGCCCAGTCCTTGCGATAACGAATCAGGCCTTCCTGGGCCGACGACGCCACCAGTTGCCCGGCCTGGTTGAAGATGCTGCCGCGGCTGAAACCACGGGAATTGCCCGCCCAAGGGCTGTCGGTGGCGTACAGCAGCCACTCATCGGCGCGCAGGTTGCCGTGGAACCACAGCGAATGGTCGAGGCTGGCGATCTGCATGTCGCGTTGCCACACCGACTTGCCATGCGGCAACAACGAAGTGGTCAGCAGGCCGAAATCCGAGGCGTAGGCCAGCATGTACTTGTGCAGGGCCGGCACGTCAGGCAGGTTGCCGTCAGCGCGGAACCAGGCGTACTTCACCGGGTCGCCCGGCTTGGGGTTGAACGGGTCACGCTCGGTGACCGGGCGGATCTCGATCGGCTTGGCGCACAGCACCTTGTCGCGAATGCGCTCGGGCAGCTGGTCAGCCATGGCCCGCGCCAGCTCCACTTCAGTGGGCAGGTTTTCCGGGCCGACCACGTCAGGCATCTGCGCCTGGTGTTCGAAACCCTCCTCGTCGTACTGGAACGACGCGCTGCAGGTAAAGATGGTCTGGCCCTTCTGGATCGCCGTTACCCGTCGGGTGCTGAAGCTGCCGCCATCACGCACGCGGTCCACCGAGTACACCACTGGCAGGGTGGCATCGCCCGGGCGCAGGAAGTAACCGTGCAGCGAATGCACATGGCGCGCGTCCTCGACCGTCTGGCTGGCTGCCGACAACGACTGCCCCAGTACCTGCCCGCCGTACAGCTGGCGGAAGCCCAGGTCCTGGCTGCGTCCACGGAACAGGTTCTCCTCGATGGACTCGAGGCTCAACAGGTCGACCAGGTCGTCCAACACATGACTCATCGGGGGTTCTCCGTAGGAGCGAGCCTAGCTCGCGATGCGCCGCCCGAGCGGCGCTCGATTTCACAGGCGCTGAACGTGTAACGGGCAAGCGCCTTCCAAGTGGGCAAATGATACAGCGTTTGTCATTCGCGCCGGGCATGGCCGTGCATTCAGGCGCGCAGGGTACGCTCCCAGTGCGCACGGTCGATGCGATACAGCACATGCGGCCGCAGCGGGTGGCCCTCGGGCAGGCGGGGGTGTTCGAAGCTGCCGTGCACGTCTTGCTGCATGCCAATGGCCTGCATGACCTTCTGCGACGGCAGGTTACTCGCGGTAGTGAACGACACCACCTCTTCCAGGCGCAATTGGGCGAAAGCACAACGCAGGCAGGTCCACGCGGCTTCGCTGGCAAAACCCAGGCCCCAGTGGCGGCGGGCCAGGCGCCAGCCAATCTCCACGGCAGGGGTGAAATCGGCGTCGAAGCCCACGTGCAGCAAGCCGGTCATGCCAATGAACGCACCGCTGTCCTTGCGCTCCAGGGCCCATAAACCAAAACCGTACTCGTTGAAGTGCCCGCGTATACGGCCAATCAGCGCGGCAGCCTCAAGGCGCGTCAGCGGCGCAGGGAAGTAGCGCATTACCTGTGGGTCGGCGCACAGCGCGGCGAACTCGCGCAAGTCATCGTCATGCCATTGGCGCAGCACCAGACGTGCGCTTTCCAGTTGAAGGATAGGGGTCATCGGGCCTGCTCCGGTTGTGCCGTCTTGCAGTTTACAGCTTAGGCGTGGGCAAGGGTTTCACCCACCCGGCAGCAGCCGAATGCAATTTTCACACGCCCTTCACCGACCCCCGACAGGCCGCTTAGGAAAATGCCGCCATCTCTGCCGTGCCTGCCACGGCCATGCCAATGGAGCAACGCATGCTATCAAGCAATACCCTGGGGCATTCTGCCATTCACGCCCGGCGCAAGCGCCGCCTTGGCCGCAAGGCTTTGGGTGCCGCCCTTGGCCTGTGCATGGTCATCGCGGCGTTGACCACCTGGCTGGCGACGAGGACGCACATCGTGGACCTTGGCAAAGAGCAACAACTGCGTGACAGCGGCCTGCTGCAGGAATGGGCCGACGGAGCGGTGATCGTGATGATCCGCCATGCCGAACGCTGCGACAGCGCCCCCGGCCCTTGCCTGGACGACCCCACCGGCATCACCGTTGCCGGTCGCCAAGCCGCCAGCCGCGTTGGTAAAGGGCTGCGCCAACTGGGCCTGAACAACGCCGACCTGTTCAGCAGCCCGAAACTGCGCACCCGGCAGACTGCGCACTTCATACTTGGCCAGGCAGTGGCCAGCGAGGACTGGCTCGAGAGTTGCGACAACCAGTTCGTCAGCAACGCACTGGCGCACAAGCGTGCCGGGCACAACCTGGTGCTGGTGACCCACAACGGTTGCATCGACCATTTCGCCCGCCAGCAGAACGTCGTGGGGAATGAGCGTGCAAGCGGCTATGCCAGCGCGCTGTTCGTTTCGGTGGATGGCAATGGCAAGACGCGAATCCTCGGCCGCCTGAACGAGCCCGACTGGCAGCGGGTACTGGCCAGCGCTGCGCAGTAGCACAACCGATCACTCAGGGCGCCATGCCGGCATTGGCGAGCCGGAGATTGGGCAGCAATGCCGCCCCAGCCATGGCAAGATCAGCACTGGCCCTGATTGCGACCTCCACCCATGCCGTTGCCGCTGATCTACCACGAAGACTACAGCCCGGAGTTCCCCGCCGAACACCGCTTCCCGATGGACAAGTTCCGCCTGCTGCACGACCACCTGGTCGACACTGGGCTGACCACCGACCAGGCCTTGCTGCGCCCGGAAATCTGCCCCAACGATATCCTCGCCCTGGCCCACGACCGCGGTTACATCGAGCGCTACATGAACGGCGAACTGTCCCGCGAAGACCAACGCCGCCTCGGCCTGCCGTGGAGCGAGGCACTGGCCCGGCGTACCGTGCGCGCGGTGGGCGGGTCGCTGCTGACCGCCGAGATGGCGCTGCAGCACGGCATCGCCTGCCACCTCGCAGGGGGCACCCATCACGCCCACTACGATCACCCGGCCGGCTTCTGCATCTTCAACGACCTGGCCGTGATCAGCCGTTACCTCCTGGAGGCCGGCCGGGTGCACCGGGTGCTGATCTTCGACTGCGACGTACACCAGGGCGACGGCACCGCGCGCATCCTGCACGACACGCCAGAGGCGATCACCGTGTCGCTGCACTGCGAGCAGAACTTCCCGGCGCGCAAGGCACAAAGCGACTGGGACATCCCCTTGCCCCGGGGCATGGGCGACCACGCATACATGAAGGTGGTGGACGACGCCCTCAACTACCTGCTGCCGCTGTATCAGCCCGACCTGGTGCTGTATGACGCCGGCGTCGACGTGCACAAGGACGACGCCCTCGGCTACCTGCAACTGACCGACGCCGGCGTCGCCGCCCGTGACGAGGCGGTGCTGCGCCACTGCCTGGGCCGCGATATCCCGGTGGTGGGCGTGATCGGCGGCGGCTACAGCAAGGACCGCAGCGCGCTGGCCAGGCGCCATGGCATCCTTCACCACAGCGCCGCGCGTGTCTTGGGTTGTTCACAATGACTGTGGAACCGCTTGTGGATAACCTGCGGGAAAGGCGCTGTAACCCTTAGCCAGCAAGGCCTGCAGAATACTGGTTATTTTTTGACCAGTGCTTCCATGACCCACGCTGCGCTAGAATGGGCATCTTTTCCACAGCCCGCTACCCACCATGCCCGATCTCAACCCCGCCTCCCCTCCCCTCGCAGTCGTCATCGGTGGCGGCCCGGCCGGCCTGATGGCCGCTGAAGCCCTGGCCCAGGCAGGCCTGGCGGTGGAAGTGTTCGATGCCATGCCTTCGGTAGGGCGCAAGTTCCTGCTGGCGGGTGTCGGCGGCATGAACATCACCCACTCCGAGCCCTACCCGGCGTTCGTCGCCCGCTATGCCGAGCGCCAGGGCAACATCGAAGCCCTGCTGCGCGACTTCGACGCCGACGCCTTGCGCCAGTGGATTCACGGTCTTGGCGTCGAAACCTTTGTCGGTACCTCGGGCCGGGTGTTCCCCTCCGACATGAAAGCCGCACCGCTGCTACGCGCCTGGCTCAAGCGCCTGCGTGAAAGTGGCGTAGTTATCCACACCCGTCACCGCTGGTTGGGCTGGAATGCCGACGGTGCCTTGCGGATTGCTTATCCACAGGGCGAGCGCGCGGTGAAGGCTGCAGTCGTGGTACTGGCGCTGGGTGGCGGCAGTTGGGCGCGATTGGGTTCGGACGGCGCCTGGCAGCCATTGTTGGCCGAACGGGCTGTGGATATCTCGCCTATACAACCCAGCAACTGCGGGTTTGAGGTGGAAGGCTGGAGCGCCTTGCTGAAGCAAAAATTCGCGGGCGCGCCATTGAAGAACATTGCCCTCAGCGTGCCCGGCAGCGCACCGCGCAAGGGCGAGTTCATCCTCACCGCACAAGGTGTGGAAGGCAGCCTGGTATATGCCTGGTCGGCGCCAGTGCGCGAGGCCATCAACCGCGAAGGCCAAGGGGTACTGCTGCTCGACCTGCTGCCGGACAAGCCTGTGGACAAGATTGCCCAGGCACTGGCCAAGCCACGTGGCTCGCGCTCAATGGCCAAGCATCTGCACAGCCAGCTGGGGATTGATGGGGTGAAGGCGGCGCTGCTGCGCGAACTGACCGATCAGGCGACCTTTGCTGACCCAGGGTCGCTGGCCCGGGCGATCAAGGCATTGCCGATCACCTTGGTGCGTACGCGGCCACTGGATGAAGCGATCAGCAGTGCCGGCGGGGTCCGCTTCGAGGGGCTGGATGAGGGGTTGATGGTCAAGGCCGTGCCGGGGGTGTTCTGTGCCGGCGAGATGCTGGACTGGGAGGCGCCGACCGGGGGGTATCTGCTCACGGCGTGCTTTGCCAGCGGCTTGCGCGCCGGGCGGGCAGCGGCGGATTGGGTGCGGGCCTCCTGACCGATTGCCGAGGCGGCTTCCACAAGTACTGCGTCAACCTCCAAATGGTGCAGTCCCTGTGAGAGCAACTGTCTTGCTCAGCGTCTAGCATCTAGCGCGATCTCCTGTGGGAGCGGCTTCAGCCGCGAACACCGGCGGAGCCGGTGCCATGCACCGTGTTGGATGCTTCGCGGGACAAGCCCGCTCCCACAGGTACCCCGCAGGCTTGAGGCTGATGCAGTACCTGAGGAAACAACTGGCTTGCTCAATTTCTAGAATCTAGCGCAATCCCCTGTGGGAGATTCTATGGTTTTCAGCAAGCCAATTTCCGGCTTTTGGTGACGTATTCG
>NZ_SSOE01000063.1:0-74365 GCF_029871175.1 Pseudomonas sp. BN607 | reverse complement strand
GCGCAGGTTTCCTTTGCCTGACCTCCTTCAGCTGGTCGAGCTGGCGCGCAGCACCTTCTACTACCAGCTAAACGCTCAGCAGAAGCCAGACCGGCATGCTGAGCTCAAGGCATTGGTGCATCGCGTTTACCACGAGCAGAAAGGGCTTTATGGTTATCGCCGTATCGCACTCGTAATCAGGAAGGAAAAGCGGGTGAACAAGAAGGTGATTGAACGGCTGATGGCTGAGCAGGGATTGAAATCAGTAGTCCGCCCCAAGAAATACCGCTCCTATCGAGGTACCGTCGGTAAAGTGGCAGCGAATGTGCTGGAGCGAAATTTTGTCGCTCAACGCCCAAACCAGAAGTGGGTGACCGACGTAACCGAGTTCAAAGTAGCTCAACAGAAGCTTTATCTGTCGCCCGTGATGGATTTGTACAACGGCGAAATCGTGGCCTACGAAATGGCCAGCCGCCCGTGCTATAGCCTGGTTGGGAACATGCTTGGTAAAGCGCTCGATTGCCTGGGAGAGAAACCGAAGCTCGTGCTGCATTCGGATCAGGGATGGCATTACCAGCAAGCGCAATACCGCCGTAAGCTAAGCGAACGCGGGATAAAGCAGAGCATGTCTCGAAAAGGCAATTGCCTGGACAATGCGGCCATGGAAAGCTTCTTCGGCACGCTCAAATCTGAGTTTTTCTATCTGAAGCGTTTCGAGAGCATTGATGAGCTGAGAACGGGTCTGGATGAGTACATTCAGTACTACAACCATGATCGCATCAAGCTGAGGCTTAATGGCCTGAGCCCTGTGGAGTACAGGGCTCAGGCTGTAGCTTAGAACTGTCCAACTTTTTGGGGGCAGTCCATTTTGTGGGAGCGGGTTTACCCGCGAAGAGAACCGCCCAGCTAGCACAAGAAGGATCTTCAATGTACCTGACCCACCGCCCGATCCAGCCCCGCGACATCCCCGCCATCTGCAACTTCCCGCAGGGCGCGGACGAGCTGTTCTATATGTTCCCCAAAGCCACCTACCCCCTCACCCCAGTCCAGCTGAGTGACGCCATCGCTCAACGCAGCGGCTCCACGGTGGTGGTAGACAAGGGCACGGTCCTAGCCTTCGCCAACTTTTACAAAGCCGAACACGGCGGCGTGTGTGCCCTGGGTAACGTCGTCGTGGCGCCCGCCGCCCGCGGCCGAGGCGTGGCGCGCTATCTGGTGACCGCCATGATCGACCTGGCCCGCCAGCAATACGCCGCCCGGGAGGTCTGGGTGTCATGCTTCAATCACAACACCGCAGGCTTGCTGCTCTATCCGCAACTGGGCTTCATGCCGTTCGGTATCGAGGAGCGGCAGGCGTGGGATGGCACGCGGGTGGCGTTGGTGCAGATGAAGCAGCTGCTCAGCTAACGGGCCCGGTCTAGCCGGGTCAGACTTATCTCATCATTTCAGCTTCTAAATTCCTTGCAACATTCGGCACGCGAACCTTCGGCGCCCCTCGACGTCCGATCCTGCATCCCCCGCGTTCCGAGGTACCCCCGCGTGAAAGACGTCATCGCCCGCAAGTACCGCCTGGTGGTGAAGACCATCGGCTACATCGGCTGGTCGCTGTTCTGGCTGCTGATCTGGGATGTGCTGGTTACCATCGACTTCATGCTGTTCTTCAACAGCAAGTTCAGCCTGCCGCTGATCCCGTTGACTTTGCTGGGTTCGGCACTGGTGGTGCTGGTGAGTTTTCGCAACAGCAGTGCCTACAACCGCTGGTGGGAGGCGCGTACGTTGTGGGGCGCGCTGGTGAACAGTTCGCGCAGCTTCGCACGGCAAACGCTGACCCTGATCGATGACCCGGACGACGGCCTCAACCCGGTCAAGGCGACCCTGCTGCGTCGGCATATCGCCTATGTGAACTGCCTGGCGGCGCACCTGAAGGGTGAGTCGTGCCCGGACGAGTTGATGGCCTTTATCCCGCCAGCCGAGTTTGAAAGGCGCAACCGCTCGAACAATTTCGCCAACGACATCCTCGGCGGCTCAGCGGCCTTGCTGGCGCGGGAATACCAGGCCGGGCGGCTGGACAGCATTCGCCTGGCACGGCTGGAGTCGACGCTGGTCGACCTGTCCAATGCCCAGGGTGGCATGGAGCGGATCGCCAATACACCATTGCCCTACCCTTATGTGTACTTCCCGCGGCTGTTCATCACTCTGTTCTGCCTGATCGTGCCGGTAGGGTTGGTGGAGTCGCTGGGCTGGTTCACGCCACTGGCTTCGACGGTGGTGGGGTTCATGTTGCTGGCGATTGAGCGGATAGGGACAGATTTGCAAAGCCCGTTCCGGTTCAGTGAGCACCAGATCCAGATGGATACCATTTGCGAAACGATCGAGCGCAACCTGGAGTCGATGCAACGGGAGGCGCAGTGTGCCGAAGCTGTGGATGCATGAGGGCTGCGGGGCGGAAAAGCAGCCCCGGCTATCGGTCAGGCACGCACATAGCGCTGGCGCAACACATCACTCAACATATCCACCAGCAATACCAGCACCAGCATGCCGATGATCACGGTGCTGGCCTGAGCCTCCTGGAACAGGCTCAACGTGGTGTACAGCATCTGCCCCAGCCCGCCCGCTCCGACAAACCCCAGCACACTGGCCATGCGGATGTTGTTCTCCCAGCGATACAGGCTGTAGGCCAGCAACTGCGGCCACAGGTTGGGCAAGGTACCGAAGCAGAACGCTGCGACCTGGCTACCACCCTGCAAGCGGATCGCCGCCGCGGGTTCCGGCGGCGCGTTCTCCAGCGCCTCGGCGAACAGCCGCCCCAGCACCCCTGCGGTGTGCAGCGCCAAGGCCAGGGTACCGGCATTCGGCCCAAGCCCTGCAGCCAGCACGGTCAGCGCCGCCCACACCAGTTCCGGAATGGCCCGCAAGGCATTGAGCAGCAAACGCGCCGCCCCCTGCAACGGCCAACCGAAGCGACCCGCCGCCGGCAGTGCCAGCAACATCCCCAGCACCATCGCCAACAAGGTGCCCAGCCCGGACATGGCAAGGGTTTCCAGCGCCCCGCGCCACACCGCCTGCAAATGCCCCGGCGAAAGGTCCGGGTGCAGGAAGCGCCCGGCATACTCGCCCATCTGCGCCAGTCCGCCGTTACCGACCAGCGCGTGCAGGTCCAGCTGCAGGTAGGCAAATGAAGCCACCACCGCCGCCACGATGGCGCCCAGCAGTAGCAGGTTGATCACCCGATTCATGCCAACCTCCAGCGCAGCAGGCGGCTGAGCAGGTCCGCCAGGATCACCAGCAGCAGGAACATCAGCAACATGCTCGCCACCTCGCCACCAGCGAACATGCGCATCGACAGGTCGATCTGCTGCCCCAGCCCGCCAGCACCGACAAAACCCATCACCACCGAAGCCCTCACCGCGCACTCCCAGCGATACACGGTGTACGACACCACCTCGGAGGAGGCATTGGGCAGGATGCCGTAGAGAAACGCCGCCAACCGGCCGCTGCCCGCCTGCAACAAGGCATGGGCCGGGCGCTGGTCGACCGACTCGAAGATCTCGGCGTAGACCTTGCCGAGCATGCCGCTATAGGTGATGGCGATGGCCAACACGCCTGCCGTCGGCCCCAGGCCCACAGCACGCACGAACAACAACGCCCAGACGATCTCCGGCACGCTACGCAGGAAAATCAGCAGCCCGCGCACCGGCAGGCGCAAAAAGCGTGACCAGAACCCCGCGCGCCCCCCGCGTGAGGCCGCACCCAACGACAAGGCGCGGCTCGCCAGCAAACCGGCCGGGATTGCCAGCAACAACGCCAGCGCCATGCCGGCAGTCGCCACGGCCAGTGTCTGCAAGGTGGCTTGGTACAACAATGCAAGGAACTCGGTATCGTGCGCCGGCGGCCAAAAAGCACGTGTGAAACTGGCGATTTGCTGCCGGTTCTCTGCCTGCAGCAGCACCGCGGGGTTCAGCTCGCTCAACTGGACACCAGGCCACAGCACCGCTACGGCCAAAAGGGCCAACAACAACCGCGGCACTAAAGCCGGGTCGCGCGCGTCAGCCTTCAGCATCGCGGAATCTGCACGGTCAGGGCCGGCCCCTGGGTTGGCGGCGAAGCCAGTTGTTCATTGGCGTACAACGCATCCAGCAACTGCTGGGTAACGGCTTCCGCCGGGCAGTCGAATGCCACCTGCCCCTCGCGAATCCCGATCACCCGCGGGAAGTGCGCCAGCGCCAGCTCCACCGCATGCAGGCTCGCTATTAGGGTTACGCCGTTGGCCTGGGCATAGCGGTTGAGCAACGCCAGGCTGTGGTCGGCCAACACCGGGTCCATGGCCGACACCGGCTCATCGGTCAGCAGCAGCTGCGGCTGCTGATACAACGCGCGGGCAATGCCGACCCTCTGCAACTGGCCACCGGACAATTGCCCACACTGCACGAACAGCTTGTCGGCCAGCCCCAGCTCGGCCAACACCTGCCGCGCGCCTGCTACATCGCTGGGGTACAACAGGTTGAGCAAGCCGCGCAGCACACTCCACCGCCCCAGGCGCCCTGCCAGCACCGCAGTGACTACCCGCTGGCGCGGCGGCAAGGGCGGCGCCTGATGCACCAGCCCTACCCTTGCACGCAGGCGTTGGCGCGCCCGGGCCGATAGCGCCCAAGGCTGCTCGCCGAGCAGTTCCAGGCGCCCGCTGCCGGGCTGCACAGCCGTCGCCATCAGGTGCAGCAAGCTGGACTTGCCCGCCCCCGACGGGCCAATGATGGCGACGCGTTCGCCCTGCTCGATGCGCAGGTTGACCGCATCAAGTGCGCGTACCTGGCCATGGCGCAGACTGGCGCCGTACAGGTGGATGGCCACATTCAGAGCTGTCACTTGAGCAGGCCGGCCTCGCGTGCAGCTTGCTCGGTGCCGGCGTAGTTCTCAGGCTTGGTCTCGATGAAGCGGCTGGCGGCCTGCAGATCGAGGATTGCCTTGTGCTCCGGGTTGGCCGGGTCGAGGTCGAGGAAGGCCTTCTTGATCTTCTCTTTCAGCGCCGGGTCCATGTTGCCGCGCACGGTCCAGTTGTAGTCGAAGTAAGTCGGGGTGGTGGCAAACACCTTCACCTTGCCGGTATCGACCTTGCCGGCATCCACCAGCTTCTGCCACACGCTGGCGTTGAGCACCCCAGCGTCAACCTTGCCCGCCTGCACCCAGGCCACGGTGGCGTCATGCGCGCCAGAATAGGCCACGCGGCTAAAGTAGTCTTCAGGCTTGATGTTGTCCTGCTTGAGCATGAAGTAACGCGGCATCAGGCTGCCCGAAGTGGACGAGATCGAGCCGAAGGCAAACGACTTGCCCTTGAGATCGCTCAGGCTTTTCACATCGGGGTTGGCGGTGATGAACTTGGAGGTGAACTGCGCATCCTGTTCACGCTGCACCAGCGGCGTGGCAGTCGGGTCCTTCAGGTGTACCTGGACGAATGTGAAGCCACCCAGCCAGGCCAGGTCCAGGCGGTCGGAGGCCAGCGATTCAACCACCGCTGGGTAGTCGGCCACCGGTACGAACTTCACGTCCATGCCCAACTGCTTGGCCAGGTACTCGCCCAACGGCTTGAACTTGCGCTGCAGCTCGGTTGGCGCTTCGTCTGGGATGGCGCTGACCCGCAGGGTTTCAGCGGCCTGGGCGACAACGGCACAGCAGGACAGCACGAGGCCGGCGGCGAGCGCCAGTGGGCGTTTGAGCATGGGTGTTCTCCGGTTCAATAGCGGGACAATGCCAACAGATGCGCCGACAATTCCGCCGACACCGGGAATTATAAGAGGCACAGGCGCAAAGGCCAGCTTTGCTACAATCGCGCAACAATTTGACCTGCTGAGGTACGTATGAGCGAGCCGATTCGCCTGACCCAGTACAGCCACGGTGCCGGCTGTGGCTGCAAGATTTCCCCCAAAGTGCTGGACGTGATCCTCGCCGAAAGCGGCACCCAGGCCCTGGACCCTAAACTGTGGGTCGGCAACGCCTCGCGCGACGATGCCGCCGTGTACGCGCTGGACGAAGAGCGCGGCGTGGTCTCGACCACCGACTTCTTCATGCCGATCGTCGATGACCCGTATGACTTCGGCCGCATCGCCGCCACCAACGCCATCAGCGACATCTACGCCATGGGCGGCGACCCGCTGATGGCCATTGCCATCCTCGGCTGGCCAGTCAACGTGCTCCCCCCGGAAGTGGCTCGCGAAGTGATCCGGGGTGGCCGCGCGGTGTGCGCCGAAGCCGGCATCCCGCTGGCCGGCGGGCACTCCATCGACGCCCCTGAGCCAATCTTCGGCCTGGCCGTCACCGGGGTGGTCAGCAAGCGCCACCTCAAGCGTAACGACACCGCCAGCGCCGGTTGCCGCCTGTACCTGACCAAACCGCTGGGCATTGGCATCCTCACCACCGCCGAAAAAAAGGCCAAGCTGCGCGCGCAGGACCAGGGCCTGGCCCGTGACTGGATGTGCACCCTCAACACCCCCGGCAGCCGCTTCGGCAAGCTTGACGGGGTCAAGGCCATGACCGACGTCACCGGTTTTGGCCTGCTCGGCCACCTGGTCGAACTGGCGGAAGGCAGCGGCCTCACTGCCCACCTGGACTACGCCGCCGTGCCACGCCTGCCCAGCGTCGAGTACTACCTGGCCGAGGGCTGCATCCCCGGCGGCACCCTGCGCAACTACGACAGCTACGGCCACAAGATCGGCGCCCTCGGCGACGAGCAGAAGCATCTGCTGTGCGATCCGCAGACCAGCGGCGGCCTGCTGGTTGCGGTTACTGCAGAGGGTGAAAGCGAGTTCCTTGCCGTGGCGGCAGAACTGGGCTTGCAACTGGCACCGATCGGCACGCTGGTCGAGCGACAGAGCCACGCGGTCGAGGTGTTCTGATGCGCCACGACTGCACCGACTTCCGCCAGCTGTTCCTCGACGACGTGCCGATGATGGACATGCGCGCGCCCGTCGAATTTGCCAAGGGCGCCTTACCCGGCGTGGTCAACCTGCCGCTGATGAACGACCAAGAGCGGCAAAAGGTCGGCACCTGCTACAAGCAGCAGGGCCAGGCCGCCGCCATCGCCCTGGGGCACCAGCTGGTCAGCGGCGCCACCAAGCAGGCTCGCCTTGAGGCCTGGGCAGCGTTTGCCCAGGCCCATCCTGAAGGTTACCTGTACTGCTTCCGTGGCGGCCTGCGTTCGCAGATCGTGCAAGGCTGGCTGCGCGATGAGGCGGGTATCCAGTACCCGCGCGTCAAAGGTGGCTACAAGGCCATGCGGACCTTCTTGCTGGAAACTACCCAGCAGGCCGTGGAGGAATGCGATTTCGTGCTGGTGGGCGGCCTGACCGGTACCGGCAAGACCGATGTGCTGCACCAGTTGGCCAACGTGCTGGACCTGGAAGGCCATGCCAACCATCGCGGCTCCAGCTTTGGCAAGCGTGCCACCGCGCAGCCGGCGCAGATCGATTTTGAAAACCAGCTGGCAATCGACCTGCTGAAGAAACGCGCCCAAGGTATCGAACAGTTCGTGCTGGAAGACGAAGGCCGCATCGTCGGCAGCTGCACGGTGCCGTTGGCGCTGTACCAGGGCATGCAGCAGTACCCGCTGGTGTGGCTGGAAGACAGCTTCGCCAACCGCGTGGAACGCATCCTGCGCGATTACGTGGTCAACCTGAGTGCCGAGTTTGTAGCCGTACATGGCGAGGAAGATGGTCGCCGGCTGTTTGCCGAGCGCATGCTGCAGAGCATGGCCAACATCTACAAGCGCTTGGGTGGCGAGCGTTACCAGCGGCTGTCAGAGATCCTGCGCGAAGCGCTGGAAGAGCAGCAGCGCAGTGGCGCGGTGGATATGCACCGGGGCTGGATCGAAGGCTTGCTGACCGAGTACTACGACCCGATGTATGCCTACCAGCGCGATGCCAAGGCAGAACGTATCGAGTTTGCCGGGGATGCCGTGGAAGTGCGTGAGTACCTGAAGGCCCGGGCGCTGCGCGAGCCGCGCAAATAGAACCAGCACCCTGCAGTCCCTGTAGGCGCAGGTTTACCCGCGAAGAAGGCGAAGCGGTGCATGACACCGGGTTTGCCGGTGTTCGCGGCTGAACCCGTGCCTGCAGAGGTGAGCCAATCATGCCTGAATAGGCGCTACTGCCCAGGGCTAAGCACCCGCTCCAGCTCCGCCGCGCGGTCGCGGGTCATGTCCATGATGCAGGTGCCACCTTCCAGCTGCGCCATGGTGCCGCCACTGGCCTGTACATGGAACTGGCAATTGCCATCACGGTAGGCCAGCCACTTGCGCTGCACATCCCGCAGGCTCTTCTGCTGCCCCGCATCCAGCTTGCCCATCAACTGCTTGTACACCCGGTTCAACCGCTGATCCTGCACTTGCGTTTCGGCCCCGATGCACGCGCTCATGGCCACGGTGCTGGAGGCCTTATCCATGCACTGCCCGTAAGCCGCCGTGTAATCGTCCGCCACTGCCAAAGGCAGCACGCAGGCCAACGCCAGGCCTGCCAGGTAATGCTTGATCATGCTAACCCTCCTTGTGGGTATCAAAGTGTCTGCGGCTGCTCCGGCGGCATCAACACCTTGCCTGGCTCGAAGCGCAACGATGGCATCTGCGTGGCCGCATACAACGTCACACCCAGCGCCGCGATCAAGGCCACATCAAGCCAGCTCCAACCGGGCATGTCATCCGCGCTGCGGGCCTTCCAGCAATGCCAGGCCTGGCCAATGCAGAATACCCCCATTGCCCCCAACCACAGGTAGAAGCCCGCCCCGAAACCGGTCAGGTCATGGAATTCATAGGTCTGGTTATCCGGCAGTCGGGTAATGCCGAAGCTGGTGGCCGCAAGGTACGTAGCGGCCAGACCCGCCAGCAATGCAAGGCGGCGAAACCGCCGATGAGCTAGGACGGCCAAGGCCAGCAGCGGATTGGCAAACCATTGGTGCAAGCCGAAAGGCACACCCCATGGCCCGTACAGCAGCATCTGCAGGGCCGGCATATGACGCTCGCCGCTCATCAGCGCGCCATCGAAGAACAGAGCGAGCAAATACAACAGCAGGCTGATGCTTAGGTAGAAAACGGGCAAAGGGGATTCCTGAGAGAAACGGGACAGCCTACGACCTTAACCCAGGCCCAGCCCCGCTTCCAAACCCTCAATAGGTGCCGCGCAGGGTCACCATGAAGTTGCGTGGCTCACCATAGTAGTTGCCATAGGTCGAAGTACCCACGGTTTCGTAGTACTTCTTGTCGAACAGGTTGTTGCCGTTGAGCGTGACGTTCCAGTGATCATCGACACGGTATTCGACCAACGCGTTCCAGATCGCATAGCCGCTCTGGTCGAAGTCGAACGGGACATTTCGCTCAACCAGCGCGCCGCTGCTGTCGTAGCGATTCACTGTACCGCTCATGTACGTGGCGCTTTGTACCTGCACGCCGCCGCCGACCTTGAAGTCGCTGAGGATACCCGGCAGCCGGTAGGTGCTGTACAGCTTGAACAGGTGCTTTGGCATCACCGTGCTCAGCGGCGCATCGGCGCTGCGGTTACGGTTCAGGTTGAAGGTGTAGCCCCCCACCAGCATCCAGTCTGGCAGCAGCTCGCCAGACAGCTCCATGTCGATGCCCTTGCTCACCACCTTCCCGTTGGACACATAGCAGCAGCTGCCCGAGAAGCCGGCGTTGGTGGCCAGGAAGTTCGGGTCTTGCACCGCTTCGTTTTCGCGGGTGCTGTAGTACAGCGCCACGCTGGCGTTGAGTGCGCCATTGAACAACTCACCCTTGAGGCCGGTTTCGTAGGTTTTGCCGGTCATGGGCTCGAGCGGCGAACCGCTTTGCGCAGGGCCGCTGATTCGGCTGGACTGCGGTTTGTAGATTTCCGAATAGCTGACGTATGTCGACCATTGATCGTCAAGGTCGTAGACCAGGCCACCGAACGGGGTGACCTTCGTGCCTATACGCTGTTCCGGGCTGGAGATACTTGCTGGCGAGGTCAGGTTGTTGGTGTAGGTCTGCCAAAAGTGGAACCGCTGCGCACGTGCTCCGACAATCAGGTGCAAGGGTTCGGCCAACTGCAACCGCAGGCTGCCGTACAGGCCGTACTGACGTTGCGAGTTGGGGCTGTAGTCGCGCTTGTAGTCACGCCCATTGCCGGGGTCGTCGAACGCCGAGCTGTCGGGATCGAACACGTTGGCGGGCGCGCCCGACGCGGCATAAGGCGCAGTGCCCAGCCACCGGCTGTCGATCTTCTGGTAGTCGGCACCGAAGACCACTTCATGGTCCAGACCAAAGGCCTGGAAGTGGCCAGAGACGTTACCATCATACAGGTGCTGCTCGTTCTCCTGGCGGGTCGAGGTGCCGTACCAGGTCGCTCCGGTATTGGTCACCGGGTCCACTGCATTCAGAGTGGTCGCCGTCTTGAACAGCCCAAGGTCCCATGTGTTGGTGTAGCTGAGGTTGAGCTTCCAGTCGTCGTTGAATCGGTGGTCCACCTTGGCGAAGTACTCGCGTGCGGTGGCGTCGAGGTAGGCCCACTTCTTGGTCAGGCCGGTATGCCGTGGCAGGTTCAGGTCAGCACCATTGCTGTAGCGCGGCACCGCGCTGTTGCTGCCGGTTTCGTGGGATTTGTTGTAGCGAGCACCGAAGGTGAGCATGGTGTCGTCCGTAACGTCCGCCTCCAGCACGCCATACACCAACGGCCGCTCGGTGGCGCGGTTGTCGGTGAAATACTGGCGATCGGTGTTGGACATCACCAGGCGACCGCGCACGCGGCCATCCCAACCCAGCGGGCCGGACAGGTCGAACTCCTGGCGATAGTTGTCCCAGCTACCGGCCGACAGGGTCAGCTTCAGCTGGTTAAAAGAAGTCGGCCGCTTGCGCACCATGTTGATGATGCCACCCGGGTCACCCGAGCCACCATACAACGCAGCAGTACCGCGCAGTACCTCGATGTGGTCGAACTCGGCCAGTTCGAAGATGTTCGACGAATAGAATGAACCCATCGCGGTGCCCAGCGCTTGCGGTGCAGCGCCGTCGATCTGCAGGTTCTGGATACTGAAACCACGCGAGAGGAAGTCCTGGGTGCGGAAGGTGGTGCTCTGGGTGACGATGCCCGGCGTCACTTTCATCGCCTGGTTGATGTCGGTCAGTTGCTGGTCTTCAATCAGCTGGCGGGTCACGATCGACACCGATTGCGGCGTCTGGCGCAGGCTGGTCGGGGTCTTGGAGCCAACGCTGATCAGGCCCGGTGCGTAGGAGCCGGTGTTCTCGGTACTCTGGCCCATGCCCTGCCCGGCTACTGTGGTCACGCCAAGTTCCATCGCGTCACTGCTCACCGCCGCTTGCGGCTCGGCCACCAGCCGGTAGCCGTTATCGCTACGCTCTACCCGGTACCCACTGCCGGCCAGCAGCACGGCAAAACCGCTGTCCACCGAATACAGACCATGCAGGCCGTTGCTGTGCAGGCCGGCCAGTGCTTCGGGGGTGAAGGCCAGTGACACGGCGGCTTGCTGGGCATAGCTACCCAGCGCCTGGGCCAGGTTGCCAGCGGGCACTTCGAAGCTGCGGCGGGCGGCCTCCTCGGCGACAGCCGGCAGGGCCGCAACGGACAGGGACAGCCCGGCACAGGAAAGGCGCAAGGCCAGGGCTAGCGGGCTGAGGACGGGGTGGCCAGGGAATCGGCGCATGGTGGATCGGCTCCTTGTTCTTGATCGGTTGGCCTCTTGTCTGACGGGCCACTGCGCAGAAGCGGAACCACCTGAATCAATTTTCTCGTGAGACGGGCTCGACCGTGGTCCACCAGCGGCCAACGCCCCCGATACGAATCGGCAGCGCCTCGGCCAGCAGACGCAGGGCCCTTTCGCTGTCGTCCAGAGGCAGCACCGCCGACACCTTGATCGCCTGCATTGCCTGGCGGTCGAAGCGCAGCACGCCACGGCGTTGCTCGGCCAAGGCATCGAGCACCTGATCGAGCGGTACGCCTTCGGCCACCAACTGGTGATGCTGCCAGGCCCGATCGACCCGCGCCGGGTCGATGGCAGGCAACGGGCCAAGCCCTTCACGCGCCACCCATGCCCGCTCGCCCGGGCCGACGACCAACTGATCGCCGGACACGGCAGTGCGCGCCTCGACCCGGGACTCAAGCATGGTCAGCTCGCTGCGAGCGTGGCCTTGGCTGACCACGAAGCGCGTACCCAGAGCCTTGAAGCTGCCTTCGTCAGTCTGTATGACGAAGGGTCGCGTCGGGTCATGGCTGACATCTACCAGCACCTGGCCATGCAGCAGGCGGATGCGCCGCTCGCCAGTGCTGAACTCGACATCCACGGCAGAGTTGCCCGCCAAGGTCAGCTGCGAGCCATCTTCCAGGGTTTGGCTGCGCCACTCCGCCGGCGCGGTACGCAAGTCGGCCAGCCAGTCGCGCGGCGTTCCACCAGAAAGGCTCAGTGTGCCCAGCAAGGAGATTGCCAGGGCCAAACCGAGCAAAGTGCGCCGAGCGCCCGAGCCTGGAGCCGAAACCTGTACGCCGGCGCGCAGCCCGGCGCCCACCGGTCCGCGTTGCTCGCGCAGTGCCTGCACCTGGCTGATCACCCCTTGCATGCGGCGCAAGGTGGCGCCGTGGCGTGGGTCGGCCTGTAGCCAGGCGTCGAACTCACGCGCCTCGTCGGCATCCAGCTCACCCTCGCCCAGGCACAGGGCCCATTCGGCCGCTTCCTGTTCGATACGCGAGGGATTCACGGTTCGGCAATGTCCAGCGTGCGGTGGCAATGGATCAAGGCCTGGGCCAGGTACTTGCGCACCATGCGTGGGGAAATCTGCAGGCGTTTGGCAATCTGAGGCTGGGTCAGGTCGTCCAAATAGTAACCGACGAAGGCCTCGCGCGCATTCAGGTGCAGGCCTTCCAGCAGGAAAGCGATCTGCTCCAGCGCTTCGAGGGTGATGAGGATGCTTTCGGGAGACTGGTGCCCTTCCAACGCATCGGCAGCTAAGGCAAGTTCGCTGAGGTAGGCCTCTTCGATTTGCTGTCGGCGCACCCGGTCGATCAACAGGCGGCGTGCAGTGGTACTGAGGTAGGCGCGTGGCTCGCGCATGCCCAGCAAGGCATCACGCGAGGCCAGGATGCGCACGAAGGTGTCCTGGGCCAGGTCGGCTGCGCTGTGCGAACAACGCAGCTTGCGACGTAGCCAGCTGAAAAGCCAGCCATGGTGCTCGCTGTACAGCTGTTCAAGCGGGTACGGGCTCGGTGAGTCGGCTACGGGCATGGGGCACCGGGACACAAGTGAGAATTGTTCCCGAATAGTAGCTATTCGCCGTAAGACTATGCAACAGGTGGTTCGAGCAACAAGCCGTAAATACCCGAGTCAGAGAGCTCACCAGCCACGCACCAGCGGGCCCGCAAGGTGCCTTCCAGCACAAAACCCTGGCGCTCGAGGGTGCGTGCCGAGCCTTGGTTGCGGGGGTCAATTTCGCCTTCCAGGCGGCGCATGTGCAGAGTGTGGGCGAGGTAGTCGATGAAGCAGGTCAGCGCTTCGTCCATGTAGCCCCTGCCCTGCACGGCGCTGGCCAGGCAGTAGCCGATTTCGCCACGGCGGGAAATGTCGTCGATGTTGAACAGCTGGACCATGCCGATCAGTTCGCCGTTGTCGCGGCGGTACATGCCA
This sequence comes from Pseudomonas sp. BN607, assembly GCF_029871175.1. NCBI lineage: Bacteria > Pseudomonadati > Pseudomonadota > Gammaproteobacteria > Pseudomonadales > Pseudomonadaceae > Pseudomonas > Pseudomonas sp. BN607. The sequence continues at coordinate 60,742 of NZ_SSOE01000063.1, read as the reverse complement.
AGCTTGAGCTGGTCGCCATTGGCATAGGCTTCGCGGTCGGCGGCCAGGGCACTTTCGGCCTCGGCCAGGTCTTGCCAGGGTGCATGGTGCCAATAGCGCATGACCTCGGGGTCGGCCATGATCGCCAGCCACTGCGCGGCATCGGCATGGCGCATGGGGCGCAAATGCAGGCGCGGGCTGTCGAGGCAGAGGTCACTGGGGAAACTGCGGGGTGGGGTCACGCCGGATCTCCTGTCCATTGCTGGGGAGATGACAGTTTAACGTCATGTGGGGTGAGTGGGGCAGGTCTTGGGTTATGGGGTGTGTTTGAGGAGGCTTGCCTTGGGATTTTCAGGGGCGCGCAAATCGAGCGCCGCCCGCGCGGCGCATCGCGAGCTGGCGCTCGCTCCGTTTGTTTCGGGCCAGTTACGCCTGTGACAGGCGCGCGCGACCGCCTTGATTGTACGACGCGATATCGCGCCATGCGCCAAGAAGGCGCGCGTCCTTCGCTGGGATGACTGGCCTGGAAGACAGGCTCGCGAAAAACGCTCAGGCCACCTCAGCCCCATCATCCGGCCAATGCGGCTCGTTGGCCTCTGGCGGGGTCAGCGGCGGCAAACCATACGCCGCCCGCGCATCATCACAGCTTGGGTTATGCACCCCACCCTCCCAAGACGCGTCAAACTCGCGGCACGGGCTGGAACGGTTGGCGTAAATCGTACAAGCCACCTCTTTACCGATCTCGCCCTGCAGGCTGACGCAGCGGCAGGGCTTGGCATCGGTGCCAATCATGGCAACGCGGGTGGGATTGATCTGTACCACCAGGTCGTCCGGCACAACGCCCCCGGCAGACTGGCATTCGCCCCAGAAGAAGGACACACGGAAGTACCCGCAGCAGGCGCCGCAGTCAAGGCAAGGGTTATATTCGGACATGATGGCACGGAGGAAGGTTGTTGTTATCGGGGCTGGCCCGCCGCGCCATTTTCATTCCAAGCGGGGGCGGCTGGATAGAGGGGCAATGCAAAAAAAATTGCCGCTGATCCGGCCGCCCACCTCGGCTAGCAGATGGCCTTGTAAGTGGCAGCATCCCAACGCTGCAATGCCAGCCCTGCGCTCGGGTCGTAACCCTCGCCCCGCACTTTGCTGAAGTACGTACGCTGCTCACCACGGTGCACCAGACGGTCGTGCTTTTCGCCCTCGGTAAGGACCGTGTAAGACTCACTGCGCATGGCTTGGTACTGCTTTTCGGCAGCTGCCATGAGCTGGTGATACTTCATCAACTGGCCTTCGCCCAAGGCCAGGCACTTGTCCAGCTGCACACCCCAGCGCGTCAGGCAGACCTCGGCAAAGTGGCGAACGATCAACCCAGGTTCTGGCAGCACCTTGCCGTCGCTCGCGCCGTCAACCGAGGCGTTACCCACCAGCGTGGCATGCCGGCCTGGCATCGGATAGATACAGGTTCGCGTGGTACTCGCGACCGCAGGGATCACGCAGGCAAAACCTTTGGAACGCTCATCCCGCGAGTAGAAACCTACGTACTCCTTGACGTTGCCAGCCAACGTGACGCGGTCGGTTTGCACATTACCGACCCCTGGCACCGGGTCAATGGCAAAGATGTTCACTGGGATGCCGCGCAATACAGGGTCTTGGGCCATGGCGTTGGCCAGCATGTGGCAACTGATCCCTCCCCTGCTCCAACCCACCAGGTTCACCTGCGTGGGCAAGCGCGGCTTGCGGAACATGCTGATGATGCGCTCTTGCAGTTCCTGCGGCGTTGGATGACGGTCGCCGTAGTCGTAGTTGCGCCAAAACCACGACGCCGTGGTGGTAACGTCCGGGATCGGCACCCCGGCGGCTTTCAGCCGCTGGTACTCCTCTTCGTCGAGCTTGGTGCGCTGCCAGTTGCTTTCGCCCTTGATCACCTGCAGCACATGGTTGACGTTTTCTTCCCAGCCGCGGCCAAACAGCTGGCCGCTCCAGTTGAAATAGCCGCCGGGTTCGACGAACAGGGTGTCATCCTGAAGGTTGCCGCTGCCGGGGCCGTCTACGGCAATCCAGTGGGCGAACTCGCGGCCTTGGTCGTTGCTGGCCAGGGTCGAGACCAGCTCACCATTCCAGAAGTTGGGGTTGGCATCGTCGAAACGGTGCGATCCGGTGCCGCAGAAATAGGCGGTGAAGACACTCATGGGGATCTCTTTGGTGAGAAATGAGTGCTGAAGGTAGGAATATCGGGAGCCAGGAGGCAGGTGGAAAGCTAGCCCACGAGGCAATCGGGGCTGCGTCGCAGCCCCAGTCACCTTACTTGCGGGCCAACCCGTCGGCCCGGAACATCTGCCGGATCCCGCGAATAGCCTGGCGAATGCGGTCCTGGTTCTCGATCAGGGCAAAGCGCACATGATCATCGCCATAATCACCAAAGCCGATCCCCGGCGACACGCACACCTTTGCCTCGGCCAGCAGTTTCTTGGAGAACTCCAGCGAACCCAAGTGCGCATACTCTGGCGGGATCTTCGCCCACACGTACATCGAAGCCTTGGGGTTCTCGACCATCCAGCCCAGCTCGTGCAAACCTTTCACCAAGAGGTTGCGGCGCTGGCGATATTGTTCGGCAATGTCGCGCACGCACTGCTGGTCGCCTTCAAGGGCGGCAATGGCGGCTACCTGCAGCGGTGTGAAGGTGCCGTAGTCGTGGTAGCTCTTGATCCGCGCCAGGGCACTGACCAGCTCGGGGTTGCCGACCATGAAGCCGATCCGCCAGCCGGCCATGTTGTAGCTCTTGGACAGGGTGAAGAACTCCACCGCAATGTCCTTGGCACCCGGTACCTGCATGATCGACGGGGCTTTCCAGCCGTCGTAGACGATATCGGCATAGGCCAGGTCGTGGATCACCAGCACGCCATATTGCTTGGCCAAGGCCACCACGCGCTCGAAGAAGTCCAACTCCACGCACTGCGCGGTCGGGTTGGACGGGAAGCCGAGGATCATCATCTTCGGCTTGGGGATGGACTCGCGAATGGCCCGCTCAAGCTCGTTGAAGAAGTCCACACCAGGCACCAACGGCACCGAGCGCACCTGGGCACCGGCGATCACTGCGCCGTAGATGTGGATCGGGTAGCTGGGGTTGGGCACCAGTACAGTGTCGCCCTGGTCGAGGGTGGCCAGCATCAGGTGGGCCAGACCTTCTTTCGAGCCAATGGTGACGATGGCTTCGCTTTCCGGGTCGATGTCGACCTCGTAGCGTTCCTTGTACCAGTTGGAGATTGCCCGACGCAGACGCGGGATACCGCGCGAGGTGGAATAGCCATGGGTGTCTTCACGCTGGGCGACCTGCACCAGCTTCTCGACGATGTGCGGCGGGGTGGCGCCATCGGGGTTGCCCATGCTCAGGTCGATGATGTCTTCGCCACGGCGGCGGGCGGCCATCTTGAGCTCGGCAGTGATGTTGAAAACGTAAGGGGGGAGACGATCGATGCGCGCAAAGCGGCGCGGCGAACCTGGGTTGGCCATGGCTTCCTCTGAGGACGTAAGCGCCCGGAACCGTCCGAGCGACGTTGGCCGATGTGGCGGCCTGAATCAGAAGATAGTGCCGAAACAGGATGCCTGTAAAGGATAATTTCCTGTTTTGTTAGATTTTTTCAGATCTATTGTTTGAAAATCAGAAATTTATATTTCCTGCGCCGGCATCTTCGCGGGTAAACCCGCTCCTACAGGTAAGGCGCAAGTCTCCGGGGCTGTGGGGAACCTGTGGGAGCGGGTTTACCCGCGAAGCGGCCGGCACAGGAAAAATACCCAAAAAAAACCCCGGCACAGTGGCCGGGGTTTTCGTGAAGCAGGCAGCAGTTTCAGCGTGCGTAGGTCATCAGCACGTCCGCAGCGGTCTGGCTGTCCACGCCCATCATCACGCTCAATGCAGTGACGGTAAGGATGGAGAAGCCGAACACCTTGCGGGCCCACTTGCTATCGTCTTCAGCCTTGTAACCACCCCACGCCATGTACAGCCAGTACAGGCCCATGGCGGCTGCCACGGCCAGGTAGCCGAGGCCGGCGTAACCGCCGAGGGTAAGCATCAAGGTGGCAAGAACGAAGGCCAGTACGTACAGCACGATCTGCTTCTTCGCCGCGAGGACACCGCGCGCCACCGGCAGAACCGGAATGTTGGCAGCGCTGTAATCCTTGAAGCGGAAGATGGCGATGGCAAAGCTGTGCGGCATCTGCCACAGGCTGAACATCACCAGCAGGGTAACCGCAGCCAGGTCGAAGCTGTTGCTCACGGCGCAGTAGCCGATCACTGGAGGCATGGCACCGGACAGGCTGCCGACCAAGGTGCCGTGCACCGACTTGCGCTTCAGCCACAGGCTGTAGAAACCGACGTAGACGACGAAACCAATCAGTGCGCAGAACGCGGACAGCGGGTTGGCCTGTACATACAGCAGGCTGAAACCCGCCACCCCGAGCAGGGTGGCGTAAATCAGCGCGAGGGGCAGCGACATACCGCCCTGAACCATGACGCGGTTCTTGGTGCGCTCCATCTTGTGGTCGATGTCACGGTCGATGCAGTTGTTGAACACGCATCCGGACGCAACCACCAGCGAAGTACCGATCACCACCGCCAGGAACAGGGCGAAATCCACATGGCCCTTCGAGGCAAGGAAGAAACCGCCTGCCACGGAAAGCACGTTACCGAAAATGATCCCCGGTTTGGTGATTTGGATAAAGTGCTTAACGGACATGCAGTCTTACCTCACTTGGCCAACATTTCGAAGTGGATGCTGAACATGATCCACAGCGACAGGCCGACAAGCAGAGCGATCACCAAGGTGGTGAACAGGAACGTCGATACGTTGTTGCGTTGCTCTTTCGAGCGGTCCATGTGCAGGAAGTAGACCAGGTGAACAACTACCTGGATCACGGCCATGGCAACGATGATCAGAACGGTCAGGTTCTTCGGCAGGCTGGCGGTCATGGCCAGGCCGAACGGGATCGCGGTCAGGATGATCGACAGTACAAAACCGATCATGTACGACTTGACGCTGCCGTGATTACCTTCGTGATGAGTGTCGTGTGCGTTAGCCATTACAGAACTCCCAGCAGGTAAACGACGGTGAATACGCAGATCCAGACCACGTCCAGGAAGTGCCAGAACAGGCTCAGGCAGCTCATGCGGGTCTTGGCGGTCGGCGTGATGCCGTGCTTGTTGATCTGGTACATCATGATTGCCATCCAGATCAGACCAGCAGTCACGTGCAGGCCGTGGGTACCTACCAGGGCGAAGAAGCCCGACAGGAAGCCACTGCGCTGCGGGCCGAAGCCCTCGCCGATCAGGTGATGGAACTCATAGATTTCCATCGCGATGAAGCCTGCACCGAACAGGAAGGTCACGGCCAACCAGCCCAGTACACCTGCTTTCTTGCCATCAAACATCTTCAGCATGGCGAAGCCGAAGGTGATCGAGGACAGCAGCAGGAACAGCGTTTCAACAGCTACGAAATCGAGCTGGAAGATGTCGTGACCCGACGGGCCGCCGGCAAAACTGCCGGACAGCACCGCGTAGGTGGCGAAGAGCGACGCAAACAGGATGCAGTCGGTCATCAGGTACAGCCAGAAACCCAGTACGGTCATCTGGCCCGAGTCGTGGTGGTGGTCGTCATGCCCATGGTCGTGACCATGAGCAGCGCCGCCGTGCATTACTTGACTGGACATTGATTACACCCGCTCAAACGATTCGACACGTGCGCCGGCAGGCAGAGCACCTGCTTTGGCCAGCGCTTTCATACGCTCGCCTTCGATGCGCGCCACTTCTTCGGCCGGAACCATGTAGCCCTGATCGTCACGTGCAGCGTGGCGAACGAAGACAGCGATGGTTGCAACCAGGCTCGCGCCCACCAGCCACCAGATGTGCCAGATGAAGGCGAAGCCGAAGACGGTCAGGAACAGGCCCATGAACAGACCGGTAGCAGTGTTGCTCGGCATGTGGATGGCTTCGTACTTGGCCGGGGCCTTGTACGCAACGCCCGCTTCCTTGGCTTCGTGCCAGCAGTCCAGACCAACTTTCTCAGGCATGTGAGCGAAGTTGTAGAACGGAGGTGGCGAAGAAGTCGACCATTCCAGGGTACGGCCGCCCCATGGGTCGCCGGTCACGTCCAGGTTCTGGTTGCGGTCGCGGACCGAAACGAAGATCTGGATCAGCTGGCAAGCGATACCGAACAGGATCAGCACGGCGCCAACAACAGCTACGTACAGGTAGGGTTCCCACAGTGGGTTGTCGGAGTGGTTCAGACGACGGGTCATGCCCATGAAGCCCAGGGCGTACAGCGGCATGAACGCAACGTAGAAGCCCGACAGCCAGAACCAGAAGGCAGCCTTGCCCCACTTCTCGTTCAGGGTGAAGCCGAAGGCTTTCGGGAACCAGAAGGCGAAACCGGCGATGTAGCCGAATACCGCGCCACCGATGATCACGTTGTGGAAGTGCGCAATTACGAACAGGCTGTTGTGCAGGACGAAGTCAGCACCCGGAACGGCCAGCAGTACGCCAGTCATGCCACCGATGGAGAAGGTGACCATGAAGCCCAGGGTCCAGAGCATCGGTGCGGTGAAGCGCACACGGCCTTGGTACATGGTGAACAGCCAGTTGAACAGCTTCACACCGGTCGGGATGGAGATCAGCATCGTCGCCAGGCCGAAGAAGGTGTTGACGCTGGCGCCGGCACCCATGGTGAAGAAGTGGTGCAGCCATACCGCAAAGCCGAGGATGGCGATCGCGCCCGATGCGTAGATCATCGAGTGGTGGCCGAACAGGCGTTTGCCAGAGAACGTCGAGGTAACTTCCGAGAACACGCCGAAGGCCGGCAGGATCAGGATGTAAACCTCAGGGTGACCCCACGCCCAGAACAGGTTGACGTACATCATCGGGTTCCCACCAAGCTCGTTGGTGAAGATGTGGAAGTCCAGATAACGGTCAACAGTCAGCAGCGCGAGTGCAGCAGTCAGGATCGGGAACGAAGCGACGATCAGTACGTTGGCCCAGGTGCAGGTCCAGGTGAAGATCGGCATGTCCATCAGTTTCATGCCAGGTGCGCGCATCTTCATCACGGTGACGAGGAAGTTCACGCCGGTAAGCGTCGTACCCAATCCGGATAGCTGTAGCGCCCAGATGTAGTAGTCGACACCCACCCCAGGGCTGTACTGGATGCCCGCGAGCGGCGGATAGGCAACCCAGCCGGTCTTGGCGAATTCACCAACGCCCAGCGAGATGTTGACCAGCAGCACGCCTGCCAGCAGCAGGTAGAAGCTCAGGGAGTTCAGGAACGGGAAGGCAACGTCACGTGCACCGATCTGCAGAGGAACCGCCAGGTTCATCAGGCCGGTGAAGAACGGCATCGCCATGAAGATGATCATGATCACACCGTGAGCGGTGAAGATCTGGTCATAGTGTTCAGGCGGCAGGTAGCCTTCGGAGCCACCGGTTGCGGCAGCCAGCTGGGTACGCATCATGATGGCGTCGGCAAAGCCGCGCAGCAGCATGACCATCGCGACGATGATGTACATCACGCCGATCTTTTTGTGGTCGACAGTAGTCAGCCACTCGCTCCACAAGTAGGTCCACTTGCGGAAATAGGTGATAAGACCGACGACAGCGATACCGCCGAGCGCGATCATGGCAAGCGTCACCATGACTATCGGCTCGTGATAGGGTATCGCCTCCAGGCTTAATTTACCGAACATCTCTTACTCCTCTGCACCGGCAGCTGGTTGCATACTCGATTCCACACCCTTGGTTGTGGCCAGATCTTTGCTGCCTGCTTCTTCGTGGCTACGACCGCGGTTCATGCCTTCGTACTTGTCGACGATCAGCTGGAACTGCTCTGGCGAGGCCTCGCTATACAGCGCGACTGGGTTGTTTTCGCTTGGTTTGGCCAAGGCGTCGTATTCGGCCTTGTCCAGCTTCTTCGGCGACTGCTTAACCTCGGCGACCCACTTGTCGAAGTCTTCCTGGGAGGTGGCAGTAGCCTTGAATTTCATGCCGGTGAAGCCAGCACCGCTGTAGTTGGCGCTGATACCGTCGAACTCGCCGTTTTCGTTGGCGATCAGGTGCAGCTTGGTGGTCATGCCGGCCATGGCGTAGATCTGGCCGCCCAGGCCCGGGATGAAGAACGAGTTCATCACGGCGTCGGAAGTGACGCGGAAGTTGACCGGGGTGTTAGCCGGGAAGACGATCTTGTTGACCGTGGCAATGCCCTGCTCCGGGTAGATGAACAGCCACTTCCAGTCCAGCGCGACCACGTCGATCTGCACCGGCTTCACATCGGAATCCAGTGGACGGTACGGGTCCAGCTTGTGGGTGGAGTGGTAGGTGACGTAACCCAGGGCGATGATGATCAGGATCGGGATGATCCACACCGCGGCCTCGATCTTGGTCGAGTGCGACCAGTCAGGGGTGTAGGTGGCAGCCTTGTTGGAAGCACGGTACTTCCAGGCGAACGCCAGGGTCATGATGATCACGGGCACCACCACCAGCAGCATCAGGCCGGTAGCGATCAGGATCAGGTTCTTTTGCTCAATGCCGACCTGGCCCTTCGGGTCGAGCAGGGTCCAGTTGCACCCACTGAGTAAAAGCATGCCTAAAAAGGGCAATATGCCAAACAGTCTGGGGTAACGCTTTTTACTCATCTCACGACCTCTAGATCAGCTTGCTTCAATGCAATTTGTGTTTTGGTAGCCAACACTTCGTCCTGCCAAGTGAGGCATTTCGCGCCCGTACTCGCTCCTGCCTGGGTCCGACTGCAGGACCTTGGCTTCAAGCGGGTTAACGGTGCTTATGGTTTCGTAGGCAACAGGCCTGTACTTCAGACCAAGTCCATTTGGTGCGGGAAAACGCGGAGGGGGGTCCGCCCGGTATCGCCGTTGGGCGAAACTTGACGAAGTCAGCAAAAAGGAGCGCTGGGGCTTCCTTCAATCCTGCGACTCGCAAGCAGTGCCGAACGGAAATTGGGGGCGATTGTAGTTAGGTCGCCAACCCTTGACTATGACTTATTGAGCAACAGTCTTTTACAGAATCCGCAACAATGCGACTCAACAATTCAACTTCGCGACAGTTTGTCGCACCCCGCTTGCTAGCCCTCAAAGCCGCATTCTACAAGGCTTCGTGGTTGATCTGAATCAAGCGGGAGGCAACTTTTCGCTCTTCTCGTGCGCTGCAAAAGACCCGATGCAATTCGGGACTTTTGTCTAAGCCTGGCGTCGGTTGCGGTAGATGCCGAGCGGCACCAGCACAGCAGTCAGCACGAAGGCAACGAGCGCCCATTGCGCCAGTGACAAACCAAGAATCGGCGGGTACGGCGTGCTGCAGAAGCCGTCGACCTGGAATGCCAGCGGCCAGAGCTTGGCCAACGGCAGGTCATCGACGATCGGTTGCAGGGTATCGATGCCGCAACTGACCATGGGGTTGGCGAGTATATACACATGGTTGCCAGCCGCAACGATTCCGCCAATAGCGCTGAGCACCACCAGGGCTTCGAAGAAGGTCAGGCTACGGCGCCCCGGCATTGCCGCGGCGATGAAGGCGAACACGGCAATGAACAGCAGTGCATAACGCTGCAGGATGCACAACGGGCAAGGGGCCTCGCCCAGCACCACTTGCATGTAGAGCGCGCCGCCGATCAGCGATATGCAGATCAGGCCCAGCAGCACCAGAAAGCGCCGTTCCCGATTCAGGCGCGTTGTTTGTTCGATCATTCCCGGTTCCTTCGATGGATAGTGGCAGCGTGGTCCGCCCGCCTTGGCGCAAGTCTACACGCTGGGCAGGGCCAGTGAGTGTGCCGAGGAGGCGGCGTGATAGCGCTGCGCAGGGCTATCCGGTGTGGCTGAGACCGGCCGTAACGACGTCGGTTCAACGCCGGGCGGCAAAAAAACGGCTGCCCGAGTGCCGCGCAGGGGCATGCCCCTCGACACCCGGGAGTGAAGGATACCGTGATTAAAGGACGATTAACTATGAAAGCGCAGCGCGCCGGTTTCATCTTCCTTTATATATAGGCAGGAAGTAGTCACATAAGCCTGTGCCGGCCTCTTCGCGGGGAAACCCGCTGCCACAGGGCGCTATGCCAGTGGGAGCGGGTTCACCCGCGAAGGGGCATTACAGGCGCTACATCACGCCAAGGCCGCCGCCGGCCCGAAGAACTCGTAGCGGCTCTGCTGCTCCGGCACACCCAGGCCCTTCAGTTGGCGCTTGACCGCCGCCATGAAGCCCTTCGGCCCTAGGAAGTAGGCGTCCACATCACGCTCAAGTGGCAGCCACTCCGCCAGCAGGTCGGCGCTCAGCAGGCCCACGGCATCGGCGGCATCCGCGCCTTGCGCCTCGGCGTAGCAGTAGAAGCGCTTCAACTGCGGATGACGCGCCGCCAGCCCATCGACCCAGTCGCGGAAGGCATGCACCGCGCCATTGCGCGCGCAATGAATGAAATGCACCTCACGCTGGGTTTGCAGTGCAGCCTGCAGCATCGCCAGGGTCGGGGTAATACCCACGCCACCGCTGATCAGCACCAGCGGTTTTTCGCTGGTGGCCAGGGTGAAGTCGCCCGCTGGTGGGAACAACTGCAGGGTATCGCCAACCACCAGCTCATCGTGCAGGTAGCTGGAGACCTTGCCGCCCGCTTCACGCTTGACGCTGATACGGTATTCCTTGCCATCGCACAGCGCCGACAAAGAGTAGTTGCGACGCTGCTCGGCACCGTCAATGTCCAGCTTCAGGCCGATGTACTGGCCAGGTTCGGCCTTGAGCACCGGCTTGCCATCCACCGGGGCAAAGTAGAACGAAACGATTTCACTGCTTTCCTGATCGCGGCGCACCAGGCGGAACTCGCGAGTACCACGCCAGCCTCCCTCGGCCTCCTCCTTTTGCTTATACAAACCTTCTTCAGCGCCGATCAGGATATCGGCCAGTTGGCCATAGGCCGCCCCCCAGGCTTCGATGACTGCAGGGGTGGCGATTTCCTTGCCCAGCACTTCTTCGATGGCACGCAGCAGGCAGCTGCCGACGATCGGGTAGTGCTCCGGCAGAATCTGCAGGGCAACGTGCTTGTTGATGATCTGCCCGACCAGGCCGCCCAGCTGTTCCAGCTGGTCGATGTGGCGGGCGTACATCAGCACGCCGTTGGCCAGGGCACGCGGCTGGTCGCCGCTGGCCTGGTGCGCCTGGTTGAACAGCGGGCGCACCTGGGGATACTCGCTGAGCATCATTTTGTAGAAGTGAGTGGTCAGCGCCTCGCCGCCGCTTTCCAGCAGGGGTACGGTGGCCTTGATGATTGCACGTTGTTCGGCATTGAGCATTGCAACAACTCCTGAGCCTGGTGGCTTCAAATGACTGCCAGGGTCACTACAGCAATCGTGCCAACTTTTATGTTCATAAAAATCAATGACTTGAGCACTAACATGTCAAAAGGACACAGGGCGGCGTATAGTCATATCGACCAAGAGGAGTCCTTATGACTGCAAAGCCGTTACTCACTGCCCTGCTGCCCCTGGTCAGCGACCTGTCCCGTGACTTGTCCGATCAGGAACGCTATCGCCGGCTGCTGCAGGCCATGCGTGGCTTGCTGCCGTGCGATGCCGCCGCGCTGCTGCGCCTGGATGGCGAATGGCTGGTGCCGCTGGCGGTGGACGGCCTGAGCCCGGATACCCTCGGCCGGCGCTTCCGGGTCAGCGAACACCCGCGTTTCCAGATCCTCCTCAGCCGCCCCGAGCCCACCCGTTTCGCCAGCGACTCCGAACTGCCAGACCCTTACGATGGCCTGGTCAATGCCCCGGATGCCGACCTCGAAGTGCACGACTGCATGGGCTGCCCCTTGATGGTCGATGAGCGCCCCTGGGGCCTGGTCACCCTTGACGCCCTTACCCCCGGGCAATTCCAGAGCCTGGAACTGGATGCCCTGCAGGCGTTCGCCAGCCTGGCCGCCGCGACTGTGACCGTGGCCGAGCGCATAGAGCACCTGGCCCTGCGCGCCGAGGACGAACACCTTCGCGCCGAGATCTACCGCCAGGCCAGTGGCCAGGACAAGGAGCTGATCGGCCAGAGCCCGGCGCACAAACGCCTGGTAGAAGAAATTCGCCTGGTCGGCGGTAGCGACCTGACGGTGCTGATCACAGGCGAAACCGGTGTCGGCAAGGAACTGGTTGCCCAAGCCCTGCACCAGGCCAGCAGCCGCGCCGACAAGCCGCTGGTCAGCCTCAACTGCGCTGCCCTGCCCGACACCCTGGTGGAAAGCGAGCTGTTCGGCCATGTACGCGGTGCCTTCACTGGCGCGCACGGCGAGCGCCGTGGCAAATTCGAACTGGCCAACGGCGGTACGCTGTTTCTCGACGAAGTCGGCGAACTGCCGCTGGCGGTGCAGGCCAAACTGTTGCGTGTGCTACAGAGCGGCCAACTGCAGCGCCTGGGTTCGGACCGCGAGCACTGCGTGGACGTACGCCTGATCGCCGCCACCAACCGCGACTTGGCGGCAGAAGTGCGCAACGGCAACTTCCGCGCCGATTTCTATCACCGCCTCAGCGTATACCCACTGCAGGTGCCTCCGTTGCGCGAACGTGGGCGGGACGTGCTGCTATTGGCGGGCTACTTCCTCGAACAGAACCGTTCACGCCTGGGCCTGAACAGTTTGAGACTGAACAGCGACGCCCAGGCCGCGCTGCTGGCCTACGATTGGCCGGGCAACGTGCGCGAACTCGAGCACCTGATCGGCCGCTCGGCGCTCAAGGCATTGGGCCAGCACCCCGACCGGCCTCGGATCCTCACCCTCGAAGCCCACGACCTGGACCTGCGCGTGTCCTCACCCACCGCCAGCGCCCTGCCCTCGCCCGCGGCACCGCTGCCGGTCAGTACAGTGCCCGAAGGAGGCCTACGCGAAGCCGTCGATGTCTACCAGCGCGAGATGATCGAGGCCTGCCTGCAACGGCATCAGGAAAACTGGGCGGCAGCAGCGCGTGAGCTGGGCCTGGACCGCGCAAATCTGAGCCGATTGGCCCGCCGGCTGGGGCTTCGCTGAGGTTTACCTACAAAAGGATTAACTCAGAAAGCCATCTGGTTGCTTCCCGCCTGGCTGCTATATCTCCCTAACCACCCAAATCTCGACTGCCTGGTCGAGATCGTGCGTACAAACCCTGAAAGGGCTCTGTTACGTCGGTTATGGCCCGAACAACCGGGCCGGGGGATCCGGATACCAGCAGGGAGCATTCATGGACAACATCGTCGTCGCCGATAAGCAATCCGAAGTCGCCACTCAGAGCGCCTGGGGCAATATCAACCTGAAGGGTCCAGGCGTCGTGCAGATGCCGGTGGCCCCCGACCAGATCGCCACGGTCACCCAGCGTGGCCAAGACTTGATCGTCACCCTGAAATCCGGTGAAAAAGTCACCATTGGCAACTTCTTCGCCGTGGACCAGGCCGGGGTCGGCAGCGACATTGTCTTCGTTGGCGAAGACGGCACCCTGTGGCATGCCCAGTACGATGCGGCGGCGTTCACCGGTTTCACCTTCGAGGATGTGGCTTCGCTGGACGAACTGGTCGCAGGTATCGGCACTGCCGGTAGTGCCATGCCGACCTGGGCGATTGCCGGGCTCAGCCTGCTCGGTGTCGGTGGTGCGGCAGCGGCAGCCGACGGGGGCGGTGGCGGTGGCGGCAGCAGTGGTGGTTCCGATCCTGACACCACCGCCCCGGCCACACCGATCGACCTGCTGGTCTCGCCGGATGGCCTGCGCCTGACCGGCCGGGGCGAAGCGGGCACCACGGTGAACATCCGTGACGCCGCGGGCAACCTCATCGGCACTGGCACCGTCGGCGCCGACGGCAGCTTCGACATCACCCTGAACCCGCCGCAGGTGAACAGCGAGAACCTTGAAGTCACCCTGACCGACGGCGCCGGCAATGTCTCGGCCCCCGGCACTGTCACCGCCCCCGACGTAACTGCCCCGGCAGCGCCGACCGACCTGGCCGTCAGTGCTGACGGTAGCGTGCTCACCGGCCGTGCCGAACCGGGTAGCACCGTGCGCATCGTCGGCGCCGATGGTACCGAACTGGGCACTGCGGTAGTCGGCCAGGACGGCCGGTTCAGCATCGACCTGGCGCCACCGCAAGTGGCCGGCGAAGTCTTGCAAGCCACTGCCAGCGATGCCGCTGGCAACACCTCCGCCGCCAGTTCCGTCACTGCCCCGGACATCGATGGCGGCGACACCACGCCACCGGATGCCCCGACCGACCTGGTGGTCGGCCTGGCCGGCAGCCAGCTCAGCGGGCGTGGCGAGGCTGGCACTACCGTGCAAGTGCGTGACGCTGCAGGCAACCTCATCGCAAGCGGTACCGTTGGCGCCGATGGCACCTTCGCCGTCACCCTGGCCCCTGCCGTGAAAGACGGCAGCACCTTGCAAGTCACCCTTACCGATGCCGCTGGCAATGTGTCGGCGCCAGGCTCGGTTGCCTCGACCGACCTGCTGCCGCCCGCCCAGCCCACCGAGCTGGCCCTGGCCGATGGCGTCACCTTCAGCGGCCGCGGCGAACCCGGCGCCACCGTGCAAGTGCGCGATGCGGCGGGCAATCTGGTCGGCACCGGTATCGTCGGTGCCGATGGCCTGTTCAGCCTCACCCTGTCCCCCGCCCAGGCCAATGGCGAAGCGCTGGACGTACGGCTGGTGGACGCGGCCGGCAATACTTCTGCGCCGCTGCAGTTCGATGCACCGGACATCACCCCGCCCACTGCCGTCAGTAATATCGTGGTGGGTGGTGATGGGCTGGCCCTGAGTGGGCGCGGCGAAGCCGGTGCCACCGTCGAGGTGCGCGATGCCAATGGCACGCTGATCGGCAGTGGCGTGGTAACGGCCAACGGCACCTTCCTCATCGAGCTCTCCCCGGCAGTGCAACCTGGCGAGCAACTGAGCCTGGTGCAGACCGACCCGAGCGGCAATGCCTCCGAGGCACTGCAGTTCGAAGTGCCGGTCACCACCGCGCCAGCCAGCCCGAGTGACCTGGTGTTCGCCGAGGATGGCAGCAGCATCAGCGGCACCGCGCCTGCCGGCAGCCGCGTCGAAGTGCATGATGCCAACGGCACGCTGATCGGCAGTGTGGTGGCCGGCGCCGATGGCAGCTTCACGGTCATCCTCAATCCAGCTCAGGCCAATGGCGAACTGCTGGATGTGGTAGCTATCGATGGCAGCGGCGCTTCGTCGCTGCCGGCGCAAATCACCGCGCCTGACATCACCCCACCGGTTGCCCCGAGCGAGCTTGTGATCAATGCCGACGGCAG
The DNA here is from genome assembly GCF_029871175.1 of Pseudomonas sp. BN607. Taxonomy (NCBI): domain Bacteria; kingdom Pseudomonadati; phylum Pseudomonadota; class Gammaproteobacteria; order Pseudomonadales; family Pseudomonadaceae; genus Pseudomonas; species Pseudomonas sp. BN607. The sequence goes on along the minus strand of NZ_SSOE01000063.1, from coordinate 45,479 downwards.
CGTGGTCACCGGCCGTGCCGAACCGGGCAGCACCGTGCGCGTGCTGGCCGCCGACGGCACCACTGTGCTGGGTAGCGTGGTGGTTGGCGCTACCGGCAGCTTCAGCATCACCCTCGACCCGCCACAGGTGAATGGCGAGGTGCTGCAAGTCACCGCCACCGACACCGCCGGCAATGCTTCCACCGCCGGCAGCGTCACCGCGCCAGACATCGACGGTGGCGATACCACGCCACCGGATGCCGCCACCAACCTGGTCATCGGCCTGGCCGGCGCCCAGCTCAGCGGCCGCGGCGAAGCCGGGGCCAGCGTGCAGGTGCGCGATGCCCAAGGCAATGTGCTGGCCAATGGTACGGTCAACCCAGATGGCAGTTTCCAGATCACCCTCGTCCCGGCCGTCAAGGATGGCAGCACGCTGCAAGTGGTGCTGACCGATGCTGCCGGCAATGCTTCCACGCCGGCTTCGGTGGTTACCCCAGACCTGCAGGCGCCAACCCAGCCAACCGGCTTGGGCCTGGCAGACGGCGTTACCCTCACCGGTAGCGGCGAGCCAGGCGCGACCGTGCAGGTGCGTGATGCTGCGGGCAATTTGATCGGCAGCGGTCTGGTCAACGAAAATGGCAGCTTCAGCGTCACCCTGTCACCGGCCCAGGCCAACGGCGAAGTGCTCGATATCCGCCTGGTCGATGCCGCCGGCAACATTTCCAGCCCACTGCAGTTCGATGCACCGGACATCACCCCGCCCGCGGTCGTCAGCAACATTGTGGTCGGCGCCGATGGACTGGTTCTGGCCGGCCGTGGCGAGGCCGGTGCCACGGTCGAGGTGCGCGATGCCAATGGCACGCTGATCGGCACCGGCACAGTGACTGCGAACGGTACCTTCCTGCTCGACCTCGACCCGGCGGCACTGCCAGGCGAGCGGTTGAGCGTGGTGCAGACCGACCCGAGCGGCAATGCCTCCGAGGCCCTGACCTACGACGTGCCACTGGTGGCCACGCCCACCAGCCCGAGCGGCCTGGTGGTGGCCGAAGACGGCACCAGCATCAGCGGCTCGGCTCCCGCTGGCAGCCGCGTGGAAGTCCACGATGCCAATGGCACGTTGGTCGGCAGTATCGTGGTCGGCGCCGAAGGCACCTTCACCGTGGTGCTCAACCCAGCCCAGGCCAATGGCGAGTTGCTGGACGTGGTGGCCATCGATAGCAACGGCGCCTCGTCGCTGCCGGTACAAGTCACCGCACCGGACATCACCCCGCCGGTGGCGCCAAGCGACCTGGTAATCGCCGGCGATGGCACCGTCGTCAGTGGCCGCGCCGAGGCAGGCAGCACCGTACGTGTGCTGGCCGCCGATGGCACCACCGTGCTGGGTAGCGTGGTGGTGGGCGCCAGCGGTGCCTTCGAAATCACCCTCAGCCCGCCACAGGTAGCGGGCGAACAGCTGCAAGTCACCGCCACCGACGTTGCCGGTAACGCCTCGCAGGCCGGCACCGTCACCGCCCCCATCATCGACAACGGCGGCGACACCACGCCGCCGGAGCCGGCCACCAACCTGGTGATCAGCAACGACGGGCGTACGGTATCCGGCCGCGGCGAAGCAGGCGCGACCGTGGAAGTGCGTGATGACCAAGGCCAGGTGTTGGTCAGCGGCACCGTGCAAGCGGATGGCAGCTTCAATGTCACCCTGCCGACTCCGGTGATCGACGGCTCGTCCCTGCAAGTAACCCTGACCGATGCCGCTGGCAACGTGTCCACTCCAAGCCCGCTGACTACGCCCGACAATGTAGCGCCGCTGCAACCGACCGGCCTGGCGCTGGCCGATGGCCTGACCCTGACCGGTACGGCCGAAGCAGGTGCGCGGGTGGATGTGCGCGATGCCTCAGGCAACCTGATAGGCAGCGCCATCGCCGCACCGGACGGCAGCTTCAGCCTTACCTTGAACCCGGCACAAGCCAACGGCGAAACCGTGTCGGTCAGGGTGACCGATGCGGCGGGCAACAGCTCGGTACCGCTAAGCTACGCAACCCCGGATATCACCCCGCCAGCCATCGTCAGCAATGTCATCACTGGTGCTGGCAGCCAGGTCATTTCCGGCCGCGGCGAAGCCGGTGCCACGGTCGAAGTGCGCGATGCCGACGGCACCGTCATCGGTACCGGCACCGTCGCGGCAAATGGCACATTCCTGGTCAACCTCGACAGCCCGGTCACGGCGGGCGAAACCGTTGTGCTGGTGCAGACCGATGCCGCCGGCAACCCTTCGCCAGGCCTGACCGTCATCGTACCGGCCACCGCACTGCCTGACAGCCCGAGCGGCCTGGTCGTGTCTGCCGACGGCAGCGCTATCAGCGGTACGGCGCCAGCAGGCAGCCTGGTTGAAGTGCTTGACGACCAGGGCACGGTAATCGGCAGCATCCAGGTCGGCAACGATGGTACCTTCACCATCCCGCTCACGCCTGCCCAGGCCAACGGCGAGCTGTTGGATGTGGTGGCGATCGACGCCGATGGCAACAGCTCGCTGCCCACCCAGGTCAGTGCACCAGACATTACCCCGCCTAACGAAGCCACCGAGTTGCAACTGAGCAACGACGGCAGCGTTCTGACTGGCCGTGGCGAGCCGGGCACCACCGTACAGGTGGTGGATGCCCAGGGCAACGTGCTGGGCAATGCCCAAATCGGCGCCGACGGCGTGATCAGCGTGATACTCAACCCGGCGCAAACTGACGGCCAGGAACTGGATGTGGTCTTGCGCGACGCAGCCGGCAACAGCTCGACCGCGACCATCACCGCGCCTGACCTGGACGGCCCGCTGCAACCTTCGGGGCTGGCCATCGACACGGCGGGCATCCACCTCACCGGCCAGGGCCAGAGCGGCTCCACCGTTACCGTGCGCGATGCCGAAGGCAACGTCCTGGGCACCGCTACAGTGGGTGGCGACGGCCGCTTCGACGTTACCCTCAACGCGCCACAGCGCAATGGCGAAAGCCTGACCGTGGAAGCCACCGACAACTTGGGCAACAGTGCCGGGCCGGTGGACTTCACTGCACCAGACTTCACCCCACCGCAAGTGGTTACCAGCCCGACCATCGACGACACCGGCACCACCGTCACCGGCATCGGCGAGCCAGGCGCCACCGTCACCGTGCGTGGGCCGGACGGCAGCGTGCTGGGCAGCGTGGTGGTGGGCGCCGGCGGCGCATTCGAAATCACCCTCGATACACCACAGACCAACGGCCAGGCATTGACCGTGGAGCAACGTGACCCGACCGGCAACCTGTCGGCGGCTGTAGACCTTGCTGCGCCCGACACCGAGGCGCCGGGCATTCCAGGCGGCCTCACCCTTTCGGGCGACGGCACCACCCTGACCGGTACCGGCGAGCCTGGTGCCCAAGTAACCGTCACCGGCGCGGCTGGCGCCGTGGTAGGGACCGCCACCGTGCAGCCCGATGGCAGCTTCAGCGTGGCTATCGACCCGCCGCAGGTGAATGGCCAGACCCTGTCCGTTACCCAGGCAGACAATGCCGGCAACCCGTCGCCGGCCGACACCGTGACCGCGCCAGACCTTGAGGCACCACTGCCGGCCCAGGGCCTTGGCCTGAATGCGGAAGGCACGCTGCTCAGCGGCCAGGGCGAGGCTGGCAGCACCGTGGAAGTACGCAACGCCGCCGGCGATTTGCTGGGCACCATCGAAGTCAACGACGATGGCACCTTCGACGTGCCGATCGCGCCGGCCCAGACCAACGGTGAAACCTTGTCGGTGGTACTGATCGATGGCGGCGGTAACGCTTCGCCTTCGGCCAGCTTCACTGCTGACGACAGCACCGCACCCGCGGCACCGGCCGGCCTCACCATCACCCAGGGCGGCAACGCCATCCAGGGCACTGGTGAAGCCGGCAGCACCGTTGAAGTGCGCAACGCCGCTGGCGACCTGCTCGGCAGCGTGGTGGTGCCGGTGGGTGGCAACTTCACGGTACCGCTGGCGCCGGCACAGCTGGATGGCCAGGCGCTGGAAGTGACCCTGACCGACGCGGCGGGCAACCTCTCCGACGCCACCCCGATCACCGCACCCGACATCACCCCACCGGCACTGCCCACCGATGTGGCGGTCAGCGCAGACGGCACCGCCGTTACCGGCACTGCACCAGGTGCCAGCGCGGTCACCGTCACAGACGGCGCGGGCAACGTGGTCACCGCCCCGGTCAACCCGGACGGCAGTTTCAGCGTACCGCTGGACACTCCGCAGACCAACGGCGAGACCGTGACCGTAGTCGTCACCGATGCAGCCGGTAACGACTCCGCCCCGGTCACAACCACAGCCCCCGACACCACCGACCCGCAACCGGCCACGGATGTGACCGTGAGCCCGGACGGCGGCACTGTGGGCGGTACCGCCGAACCTGGCAGTACCGTGGTCGTGCGTGATGCCGACGGCAACCCTATCGGCAGCGGCACCACAGGCCCAGATGGCACGTTCGTAGTGCCGGTCGATCCACCCCTTGCCGCTGGCGACACCGGCACCGTGGAGGTCACCGATCCGGCGGGCAACACCTCCACTGAAGTGCCCGTTGCAGGCCCGACCGGCAACGAAGTGGCGACACCTGCCGCCCTGGCGATCAGTGCCGACGGCTTCCTGCTGACCGGTACCGGCACCATCGGCTCGCTGATCACCGTGACCTCCGGCGGTACCACCCTGGGCACCGCCACCGTCGGCAGCGACGGCACCTTCCGCGTGTTCTTCCAGAACGCCCAGCTCAATGCCCAGACCCTGCACGTCAGCGCCCGCGCCACGGCCGACGGCCAGCCATCGGTGCCGGCCACCGTCGTGGCCAGCGACACCACGGCGCCAGATGCACCGACCGCCAACCTCAGCACCAACGGCAGCACGCTGACCGGCCAGGGCGAGGTAGGGGCTACCGTACGGGTCACCGATACCCAGGGCACCCTGCTGGGTACCGGCACCGTCGGCAGCAACGGCCTGTACAGCATCACCCTGGCGCCCAATACGGCCAACGGCCAGAACCTGATCGTCACCCAGGCCGACGCCGCCGGTAACCAGTCGCTGGCAACCAGCGTGCAGACACCCGACCTGCTGGCACCGCTGGCCGCCAGCAACCTCAGCCTCAACAGTGCGGCCACTGTGCTCAGCGGCCAGGGCGAAGCCGGTGCCACCGTCACGGTTCGCGATGCCAGCGGCGCTATTCTGGCGACCGGCACTGTCAACCAAAGCGGCCAGTTCCAGATCACCCTGCCTAGCGCACAGACCACTGGCAGCCCCCTGCAAGTTACCCTCAGCGATGCAGCGGGCAACGTCTCCGGCCCCGCCAGCCTGGCCACGCCAGACCGTACACCGCCTGCGGCAATCACCAACCCAGTGCTGAGCCAGGACGGCCGGCAGCTGTCGGGTAGTGGCGAAGTCGGTGCAACGGTCCAGGTGCGCAATGCTGCGGGGGCTGTGCTTGGCACCGCCACAGTGGGTGCCGATGGCCGCTTCACGGTGACCTTCGATACACCGCAAGCCACCGGCCAGGCCATCGGCGTCACCCAAGTGGATGCCGCCGGCAACACCTCGCCAGCGATCAATGTGACCACTCCGGACCTGGCCCCGCCTGCGCCATTGACCAATGTGGTGCTGAACAACAACGGCCTGACCCTGACCGGCCTCGGCGAAGCCGGCGCCAGCGTCACCGTGCGCGGCCCGGACGGCACCATCATCGGTACCGGGCTGGTTGCGGCCAATGGCAGCTTTACCCTTACGCTCACCAGTGCCCAGCTCAACGCCCAGCAACTGAGCGTGACCCAGACCGACGCGGGCAACAACACTTCAACCGCCGTGGCGGTGACTGCACCGGACTTCACCCCGCCAGCCGCACCGTCCGCACTGGCGCTGGCCGGCACCGGGCTGCAACTGAGCGGTAACGCCGAAGCCGGCAGCACCGTGACCGTGCGCGATGCCAGCGGCAACGTGCTGGGCACCACGGTGGCCAGCAGCAACGGTACCTTCCAGGTCACCCTGGGCAGTGCCCAGACCAATGGCCAGACCCTGCAAGTAACCGCGACCGATGCAGCAGGCAACGTATCGCCCGCGACGCCTTACACCGCCACCGATACCACGCCGCCTGCGGCGGTAAGCAACCTGGCAGTCTCCGCCGACGGCGCTACCTTGATGGGCAATGGCGAAGCCGGTGCGACAGTCACCGTCCGGGCCCCGGACGGCACCGCGCTGGGCACAGCCACGGTCGCGGCCGACGGGCGCTTCAGCGTCACCCTGTCGCCGGCCGCGATCACCGGCGAAAGCCTGAGCGTGGTCCAGGCCGACGCATCACAAAACGTCTCGCCTGCGCAGAACGTCACCGCACCTGGCGCGCTCGCGCCCGCCACCCCGGACAACCTGGTGCTGGCGGCGGACGGCCTGTCGGTGACCGGTACCGCGACGGCGGGCAGCACGGTCAATGTATACGGCCCGAATGGCGTGCTGCTGGGCAGCAGCCCAGTGGCCAACGACGGCACCTTCACCGTCAACCTGGGCAGCGCACAGGCCAACGGCGAGGTCCTGGAAGTGAGCGCCACCGGCAGTGACGGCGCGGTTTCGCTGCCGGCGATGCTGCAGGCACCGGACACCACCGCACCGCAACCGCTGACCAACCTGGTGCTGTCCAACGATGGCCTGGTCCTCAGTGGTCGAGGTGAACCGGGGGCCACCGTTACCGTGATCGGTGAAGGCGGTATCGACCTGGGCACCGCCGTGGTCGACGCCAATGGCAACTTCAGCGCCAACCTGGGCAGCGCGCAGATCAACGGCGAACAGCTCAGCGCCGCGCAGGCCGACGCCGCCGGCAACGAGTCCAACAGTGTCAGCCTCACCGCGCCAGACCGTGTGGCGCCGGATGCTGCGCAAAACCTGGCGTTCGCCGGGGGTGGCAGCCTGCTCAATGGTAGCGGCGAGGCCGGGGCCAGTGTGCGGGTCCTGGCCGCCGATGGCAGCGTGCTCGGTACCGCGGTGGTACGTGCCGACGGCACCTTCCAGGTCGACCTCAACTCGCCGCAAGCCAACGGCCAGCAGGTGCAGGTGCTGCTGACCGATGCGGCTGGCAACCAGTCCGCTGCCAGCGCCATCACCGCGCCGGATTCCACGCCGCCTGCCGCACCAAGCGAGCTGGCGATATCGGGTGAAGGTGTGACCCTGACCGGCCGTGGTGAAGTCGGCGCGCTGGTGACTGTGACCGATTCGAGCGGCGCGCAGATCGGCAGTGCCACTGTCGATGCCAGCGGCCACTTCACCATTACCCTCAACCCGGCACTGGGCAACGCCGAACTGCTCAGCTTCACCCAGACCGACGCCGCCGGGAACGTGTCGGCAGTGGCCACCCTGCTGTCCCCGGACTTCACCCCGCCTGCTCCGCTGACCGAGGTCGTGATCAATGCCGATGGCAGCGTAGTCAGCGGCCTGGGCGAAGCCGGTGCAACCGTGATCGTGAGCGACGCCGCTGGCACCGTGCTGGGGACTGGCACAGTACTCGCCGACGGCAGTTTCCGCGTCGAGCTTACCCCCGCGCAAATCAACAACCAGGTGCTGTCGGTGCTGCAGGCTGACCCACCGGGCAACGTCAGCGAACCGGTCGACGTTCAGGCGCCGGATCTCACGCCCCCGGCTGCGGCGACCGAGTTGCGGCTCAATGCAGCAGGCGATGTGCTGGCGGGTACCGGCGAAGCGGGTACCACGGTGCGCGTGTACGTTGGCACGAGCGAGATCGGTAGCGCCACGGTTGCTCCGGACGGCACCTTCACGGTCAATCTGGACGCCGCCCAGCTCAATGGCCAGCTGTTGCAGGTAACCCTGACCGACGGCAGCAGCAACGTATCGCCGATCAGTACGGTCACGGCGGTGGACATCACGCCACCGGCAACCGTCATTGCCAGCATCAACGACAGCGGTACCCAGCTGATCGGTACTGCCGAGGCCGGCACTCGGGTCACCGTGATCAACAACAGTGGCGACCTGCTGGGCCAAGTTACGGTAGACCCGGACGGCACCTTCGTGGTCGACCTGAGCAGCCCGCAGATCAACGGCCAGCAACTCACCCTGATCGCCCAGGACGCCACCGGCAACCCATCGTCGCCACTGCTGGTAACTGCACCGGACCTGACACCACCGGTACAGCCCAGCAACCTGCTGCTGAATGCGGCCGGCACGTCGATGACCGGTACCGCCGAAGCCGGCAGCACCATCACTGTTCGCGGCCCGGACAACAGCATCGTGGGCCAGGTGGAAGTGGGCGCCAACGGCCAGTTCACCGTGCCGATCAGCCCGGCGCAGAACAACGGCCAGCTGCTCAGCGTGGTGTCCACCGACGATGCCGGCAACGCCTCGGTACCTGCGCCGTACCAAACCAACGACACCTCGGCACCCGAGCCGGTCACCAACCTGGCGATCAACGACACCTTCAACGTGCTGACCGGCAAGGGCGAGGCCAATGCGACGGTCACCGTCAGCCTCAACCAGACTGTGATCGGCACCGGCGTGGTCGATGCCGCAGGCAACTTCCAGATCACCCTGTCGCCGGCGGCGGGCTCGCTCGCCACCTTGGCAGTCACGCAGTCCGACGGTTTCAACACATCAGCGGTGACGACCTATGTGACGCCGCTGGTCGCACCGCCGGTACCACCGACCAACGTGATCCTGGACAGCGACGGCCTGACCTTGTCGGGTAATGCGCCAAGCGGTGTCGGTATCCGCGTGTACGACGCCGCAGGCAATCTGATCGGCACCGGTGGCGCAACGCTCAACGGCACCTTCTCGCTCACGCTTGACTCGGCACAGCTCAACGGCCAGCACCTCACGGTGACAGCCGTGGCGCTGGTGGGCGGCGAGTCGCAGCCCACCTTCGTGCAGGCAGCTGACATCACGCCACCGGCCAACCCGGTGGTGACCGCCCTGTCCACCAACGGCCTGGTGCTGAGCGGCACGGGTGAGGCCGGGGCCACGGTGACCGTGCGCGACGCCGGTGGCAACGTGCTCGGCAGCGGCCTGGTGAATGCCGGTGGCGTGTACTCCATCAACCTGAACGCCGCGCAGCTCAATGGCCAGGTACTGGCTGTGAGCCAGGCCGACGCTGCGGGCAACAACTCGGGCAGCACCAGTTACACTGCCACTGACCTACAGCCACCTGCCGCACCGGCCAACCTGGTCATCAACGGCACGGGCACGGTACTCACCGGGACCGGTGAAGCGGGCGCCACGGTCACCGTACAAGGCCCGAGCGGTCAGGTCGGTAGCGCAGTCGTGCAGGCCAACGGCACCTTCAGCATCACCCTGACTACCCCGCAAAACGACGGGCAACTACTGGTGGTACGCCAGTCCGATGCTGCCGGCAACCTGTCCGCCAGCACCAGCCTGACCGCACCCGACACCACGGCGCCAGCTGCACCGCTGGCTACCATCAACGCCAACGGCACCTCGGTCAGCGGTTCTGGGCAGGTGGGCAGCACGGTCACCGTGCGCAACAGCGCCGGTACCGTGCTGGGGACTGCGACAGTGGGCAGCAACGGCCTGTTCGTGGTCAGCCTGGCCGCCGCACAGATCGACAACCAGGCGCTCAGCGTCACCCTCACCGACAGCGCCGGCAACGTGTCTACCGGCACCGCACTGACCGCACCGGACCTGACCCCGCCTGCGGCAGCCGGCAACCTGGTGTTCAGCGCCGACGGCGGTACCCTGACCGGTACCGGCGAAGTGGGGGCCACGGTGACCGTGCGCAGTGCCAACGGTACCGTGCTGCAAACCGCCACCGTGCAGCAGAACGGCACCTTCACCGTGACCCTGAGCCCGCCGCAGGACAACGGCCAGATCCTTTCGGTGACCCTCGCCGACCCGCGCGGCAACGTGTCGGGCAACGTCAACGTCACCGCGCCGGATGTGGATGCCAACGCGCCGGTCGTCGCCAGCGACAACCTGGCGACAGCCACGGTCAACCTGGTGCCGGTCAGCGCCACCAAGACCTACACGGACAGCTTCACGACCCTGCTGTCGGGCTTCAGCAAGACCTACACCTGGACAGTGGCAGCAGGCACCACGGTTGACCCGACCCTGACGCTGACCACCAACAGTGTGCTGGCGCTGCTCAACAACTCGACATTCACGCTGCAGGTGAAAGACGCGACTGGCGCCTGGGTCACCATCGCCACCGGCAACACCCAGGGGCTGCTCGACCTGATCGTGCTGCCACTTGGGCTGCAGGTCGATATCGGCACCCTGCAAGCCGGTGACTACCGCCTGACAGTGGGCAGTGGCGGCATTGGCCTGATCACCCAGGTAGCCACCGCGCTGGACATCACGTCCACCAGCCTGACCCAGTTCACCGGCACCGGCACTGCCACCTCTGGCAACGTCATCACCGACGTGGGCACAGATGGCACCGTGGATGCGCGCGGCCCGGACAGCGGTGCCGTGCTGCAAGTGCTGAAAAACGGCAGCTACGTCGCCGCTGGCACTGCCACCACGGTGCAGGGCCTGTACGGCACACTGGTGATCCAGGGCGACGGCAGCTACACCTATACGCCGAACGGCAGCCCAGGCAGCGTCGGCAAGGTAGATGTGTTCAGCTACCAACTGGTGCACCCGAACGGCCTGTCTGATGCGGCCAACCTGTATGTGCGCATCGACAGCCCACAAGCCACGGAGATCTGGAGCGATACCAACTACGGGGCACCGGCCACGGTGGTCGACGCCGTAAACGATGTCGGCTTCAGTCAACTGACCCTGGCCAACCGCGTGGACACCAGCAGTACCACGCTGGGCTCGCTGACCTTGCCCTTGATCGGTACACGGCAAGCCACCTACACCACCACGGTGGCCGCCGACACCACGGCCAACCTGCAAGTGGTGGTCAACTCCACCAACCTGCTGAGCCTGCTCAACGGCACTACCATCGAACTGCTCAAGCTCAACCCGGCCACCGGCCAGTATGTACTGGTGCAGTCGGTGAACGGTGGTTCGTTGGTCAGCCTGCTGGGTGGCGGCGCGGGTTATACCTTCCAGAACCAAGGGGCTGGCACCTACCACGTGCGCGTCACTGCCGGCGGCATAGGCCTGGCCAGCTCGATCACCACCAGCGTCAACGCCACCACCACGCACCTGACCGAATTCGTGGTCAGTGGCGCAACGGCGGCCACCGGCAACCTGCTGACCGATGACAACATAGGTTCGGCACTGACCGTGCTGAGCGTCCTGACCGCTGCCAACACCTACACCATCCCGGGCTACAACGGCGTGACAGTGGCAGGCACCTACGGTTCGCTGCTGGTGCATGCCGACGGCAGCTACACCTATACGCTCAACGCCGGGCTCACCTCGGCGGCGGTGGGCCAGCATGACACCTTTACCTACGAGCTGACCCACCCCAACGGCACCACCGACACGGCAACGCTGACCATCAACCTGGACAACGCCGCCGGCCTCGTCACCACCACCTCGCTGCTGGCCGACACCAGTGACGAGTCGGTGGCGCTGGCCAGCGTGGCCGCTGCCAGCGACGTCATCGCCGGTACCGACGGCAACGACCACCTCGATGGCAGTCAGGGTGGCCACATCACCCTGGAAGGTGGTGCAGGCGACGACACGCTGGTGGTGGTCGACCAGAACTTCGCCAGTGTCGACGGGGGTACCGGCACCGACACACTGCTGTGGGGCGGCGGCGATGCCAGCATCGACCTGGGCAACCTGGCCGGCCGTGTGCATGACATCGAAATCATCGACCTCAACGACACCAGTTCGGTGGCGCTGACCCTCAATCTGGCGGACGTGGTGGCAATCACCGAAACCGGTACCGACACACTGATCATCAAGGGGGACGACAAGGACTCGGTGCACATGACGGACAGCTGGACCCTGGTCGGGAACCAAACCGCCGACGGGATCGACTATAACCAATACACGGCCCAGGAGGATCCAAGCCACCACCTGTGGGTACAGAACGGTATCCACGTTGTCTGAGGCCGCCGCAAACCCGCCGGGCCCACGCCCGGCGGCATGGACGACCAGCAGTAAGGGAACTATGTGAAGCGAAGCAGTCCGCTGTCACCGCTGTTGCTGGGAGCCTTCGGGCTCGTGGCGCTGAATTTCCACCCGGCTGCCCAGGCAGCCGATGATATAGACCCTCAACTGCGCCAGATCGGGCCATCGCTGTTACGCGATGCGCCCGAGGCGGTGCCTGCCCGGCCGCCGAGCGGCATGGCCCCGGTGGCCAGTGGCGAACGCCTCGGGTTGACAGACGCGGTGCTGCAGGCCGCGCAATGGCACCCAAGCATCGCCGAAGCCATCGGCAACCTGTACAAGCAGGGCGAAGGCATCAACGTCGCCCGCGCGGGTTACTACCCGCAGATTTCCGGCGGTATCCGCACCGGTTACGACACCGGTTATGGCGGCGACCGCAACAGCCAGGCCCTTAACCTGTCGCTCAAGCAGATGCTCTACGACTTCGGCAAGGTCGACAGCGCCGTCAGCGCGGCTCAGGCTGCCGCTGCCCGCGCCCAGGCCAATATCCTGCTGGTGGTCGATGACCTGGCCCGTGATACCGCCTATGCCTGGATCGAAACCCGCCGCTACGAACAACTGATGACCATCGCCCGTGACCAGATCCGCGGGGTCGGTGACATTGCCGGCATGGCGCGCCAGCGGAGCGACATGGGCGCCAGTACCCGTTCCGATGTGGTGCAGGCTGAGTCTCGCGTGGAAAGCGCCCGCGCCACGCTGGAGGAGTACCAGTCGCAATACGAGCGCTGGCGCTCGACCCTGGCTGCGCTGATGGGGCGCGTCACCCCGCCGGCCCTGGCCGAGGGCACGCCCAACGAACTGAACCAGGCCTGCAAACGCCCCGCACAGGGCGGTGACCGCCTGCCGGCGGTGCTGATGGCCCTGGCCCAACGCGCCCAAGGCCAGGCGGAACTGGCCCAGGCCAAGGCCGAGGCCTACCCCACCTTGTCGTTGCAACCGCAGGTCAACCACTACCTGGACGACGACTACAACCGCGACAACGCCAGGCTGGACCGTACCCAGGCAGGCATCTACCTGAACGTCGAAGTGCCCATTTACCAGGGCGGTGCCATCAGCGCCCGAAGCCGCGCCGCTGGCCATGCCCTGACCGCGGCCGACTCCGCCGAGGACGCCGCCCGCCTGCAGGCTCGCCGCGGCCTGGCCGAGGCCGTGGCACAAACCTCCGGGCTGGGTCGACGACTGAGCTCGCTGGAAGCGCGCCAGGTCAGCATTCAGGAAGCACGCATGCTTTACGGCCGCCAATACCTGGACCTGGGCACCCGGCCACTGCTCGACCTGCTCAACGCCGAGCAGGAGATCTATCAGTCTCGCTTCGAACTTGCCGGCACCCGCTCCGATCTGCTGCGCCTGGATGTCGACTGCCTGTACAACACCGGCGCCCTGCGCACGGCCTTTGGCCTTGAGGGGCGCAACCTGCAAGGTGTGGAGATCCTGCCATGAGCGATTCGATCAATGTGACCCTGCCCAACCAGGCTCCTGCTGCCGCCGCAGACCAAGCCCACCGGCCAGATCTCGGGCCATGGCTGGAAGTGATGCTGCAGGTCGCGCACCACTACCGCCTGGATGTATCGCCCCAGCGCATTCGCCTGGCCGCTGTCGAAGATGCCCGACCGCTCGACGAAATTCTCCGGCACATGGCCCGCCAGGCTGGGCTGGCCCTGCGCTTCGTGCGCTTCGATGCCAAGGGCCTGCGGCAGTGGCGCACGCCGCTGGTGCTGGAGCTGGACGATGGCCAGCTGGCTGTGGTCGAGTCAGTCACCGAGGAAGACGACCTGGCAGTGGTGTTTGCCGGTGACCAAGGCCTGACCTCGCGCCTGCCCCGCGACACCCTCAAGGGCCGCATCAACCGCGTTGCCCTGCTGCGCCCGGCACGGCCACTGCGCGACGTGCGTACCGACGACTACACCGCACCTTACGACCGCCACTGGTTCGCCCGTATCGTGCTGCGCGACTTGCGCCCGTACGGCCAGGTGATGGTGGCCTCACTGGTGGCCAACGTGCTGGCGCTGGCCGGGGTGCTGTTCTCGATGCAGGTGTACGACCGGGTGATCCCGGCGGAATCGCTGCCGACCCTGTACGTGCTGTTTGGCGGTGTCGTGCTGGCGCTGGTGTTCGACTTCAGCATGCGCCTGCTGCGGTTGAAAGTGAGCGACCTGCTTGGCAAGCGCGCCGACCTGCGGGTAAGTGACCTGGTCTACGGCCATGCCCTGCGTCTGCGCAACTCGGTACGACCGAAGTCCACCGGCTCGTTCATCTCGCAACTGCGTGAGCTGGAGTCGATCCGCGATCTGATCACGTCCAGCACCGCCACGGCGCTGGCCGACCTGCCGTTCTTCCTGCTGTTCCTGTTCGTGTTCTGGCTGATTGGCGGTGTGCTGGTGTTCATCCCGCTGGTCGCGCTGCTGGCCATGGTCTTGCCAGGCTTGCTGGCGCAACGGCGCCTGGCGCGGCTGGCCAATGCCTCGATGCGCGAATCGGCGCTGCGCAATGCCATGCTGGTGGAAAGCATCCAAGGCCTGGACGAGATCAAGGCACTGCAGGCCGAAGCACGCTTCGAGCGCCAGTGGAACCAGTACAACGCCGCCTGTGCCCATACCAACCTGCGCCTGCGCACCCTCACCAACGGCCTGGTAACGTGGACCCAGAACGTTCAGGGGGCGGTGTTCGCCGTGGTCATCGTGGTTGGCGCCCCCATGGTAATCGCCGGCGACCTCACCACCGGTAGCCTGGTGGCGGCGTCGATGCTTTCATCGCGAATGATGGCGCCGCTGGCCCAGCTGACCCATGTCCTGACCCGCTGGCAACAGGCCAAGGTAGCGCTGCAAGGCCTGGACAAGCTGATGCAGTCGCCGGTCGACCACCCTGAAGGCGAAGCCCGCGTGCACCTGCCGGCCATCCGCGGCGAGTACCGGCTGCGCCAGGCCAACTTCCGCTACAGCGAAGAGTCCCCGCCGGTGCTGAACATCGGCCAGCTGGATATTCAGCCTGGCGAGCGCATTGCCGTGCTCGGGCGCAACGGCGCCGGCAAATCCACCCTGCTGCAAGCGCTGGGCGGGGCCATGGACCTGGTCCAGGGTGAAGTCAGCCTGGACGGCATCGCCATGGCCCACCTCGATCCTGCCGACCTGCGTCGCGACGTCGGCCTGCTGCCGCAATACGCACGGCTGTTCCACGGCACCCTGCGGGAAAACCTCACCCTCGGCGCCGGCCAGGCCAGCGACCAGGAACTGGTGGCCGCGCTGGCCGCCACTGGCGCACTGGACTTCGTCCGCCGCCTGCCCAAGGGGATGGACCACCTGATCCTTGAAGGCGGCCTGGGCCTGTCCGGCGGTCAGCGCCAGGCGCTGGTGCTGTCCCGCCTGCTAGTGCGCCAGCCGCAGGTCCTGCTGCTGGACGAACCGACCGCATCGCTGGACGACATGACCGAGCGCAAGCTGCTGGATAACCTTGAGCGCTTCTGCCAGGGCCGCACCCTGGTGATTGCTACTCACCGCCTGAGCGTGCTGCAACGGGTCGACCGCATTCTGGTACTCGATGGCGGGCGCATCGTCATCGATGACACACGCGATGCCGCACTGGCCAAACTGCAAGGAGCGCAGGCATGAGCAACCATGAACTCCCGGCCTCCTACCTGGACGGCCAGGACGACCAGGCGGTATTCCGCGCCAGTCGTATCATCACCCTGTGCGCGCTGATGCTGGCGGCGTTCGTGGCCTGGGCAGCCTGGTTCGAGGTCACGGAGGTCTCCACCGGCACCGGCAAGGTCATCCCAAGCTCACGGGAGCAGGTGATCCAGTCGTTCGAGGGCGGCATCGTCGCGCAGATGAGCGTGGCCGAGGGCGACCTGGTCGAGCGCGGCCAGATCCTGGCCCAGCTCGACCCAACCAAGACTGCCTCCAGCGTGGGTGAAAGCGAGGCCAAGTACCGCGCGGCCAAGGCCAGCCAGGCGCGCCTGCAGGCCGAGGTAACCGGCAAGCCACTGACCTTCCCAGCCAGCCTGCGCGACTCGCCCGAGCTGATCGACGCCGAAACCGCCCTGTACCAGACCCGCCGCCGCGGCCTGGAACAGACCCTGGCAGGGATCGAGGACTCACTGCAACTGGTGCGCAGCGAGCTGAAGATCACCGAGAACCTGGCCAAGATGGGCGCCTCGAGCCGGGTCGAGGTGATCCGCCTGAACCGCCAGCGTTCAGAGCTGGAGCTCAAGGCCAACGAGGCGCGCTCCGACTACCTGGTGCGAGCCCGGGAAGAACTGGCCAAGGCCAGCGCCGAGGCCGACAGCTTGTCGGAGGTGGTCCGCGGGCGCAGCGACTCGCTTACCCGCCTGACCTTGCGCTCGCCGGTCCGCGGCATCGTCAAGGACATCGAGGTCAATACCTTGGGCGGCGTGGTGCAACCCGGTGGCCAGGTGATGAAGATCGTACCGATGGATGAGCGCCTGCTGATCGAAACCCGTATCGCCCCACGCGACATCGCCTTCATCCACCCGGACCAGGCGGCCAAGGTCAAGATCAGCGCCTATGACTACTCGGTCTATGGTGGGCTGGATGGCAAGGTGGTGGGGATCTCGCCGGATACCTTGCAGGATGAGGTGAAACCAGAGATCTATTACTACCGGGTGTTCATCCGCACCGAACAGGACAGCTTGCAGAACAAGGCCGGCAAGCACTTCGCGATCGTGCCAGGGATGATTGCCACGGTGGATATCCGTACCGGCGAGAAGACCATCCTCGATTACCTGATCAAACCGCTGAACCGAGCCAGGGAGGCACTGCGCGAACGGTAGGGCATGACGGAAGATTTGCGCTGCCAGTGAGATCGAGCGCCGCGCGGGCGGCGCTCGGTCTCACTGGCAACACAAAAACCAAGGCGACCCCACCCACTGCCATCAATACCCTAAAGCCAGCCGCCAAAGCGCCGATAACGGGTTATCCCCTGTTCCCCACCGAAGGTCACCATGGCCACGCAAAAAGCCCGCGCGGACTCGCTTTCGCTGCTGCTGTTCACCCTGCGCAGCGGCAAGTTGATGGCTATCAACCTGCTCAAGGTCAGCGAAATCATCCCCTGCCCGCCGCTGACCAAACTGCCGGAATCGCACCCCAACGTGAAAGGCGTTGCGACCTTGCGTGGCCATTCGCTGTCGGTCATCGACCTGTCTCGCGCCATTGGCGAGCGGCCGCTCGAAGACCCGCAGGGCGGCTGCCTGATCGTCACCGAGATCAGCCGCTCGCGCCAGGGCCTGCACGTGCAGGCGGTCAGCCGCATCGTGCATTGCCTGAGCACCGACATCAAACCGCCGCCCTACGCGTCGGGCAACCGCTCCTTCATCACAGGCGTAACCCGCGTCGACAACACCCTGGTGCAGGTGCTGGACATCGAGAAAGTCATCCACGCCATCGCCCCGCCCGTGGCCGAACCACCCCACGGTACCTTGAGCGAGGAAGACGCCAGCCTGTTGGCGGCCGCCAACATCCTTGTCGTAGACGACAGCCAGGTGGCCCTGCAACAGTCAGTGCATACCTTGCGCAACCTCGGCATCGAGTGCCACACCGCGCGCAGCGCCAAGGACGCAATCAACGTTCTGCTTGAGCTGCAAGGCACCGCCCAGGAGATCAACGTGATCGTCTCCGACATCGAAATGAGCGAGATGGACGGCTACGCCTTCACCCGTACCCTGCGGGAAACCCCCGACTTCCACCACCTGTACGTGCTGTTGCACACCTCGCTGGACAGCGCCATGAGCAGCGAGAAAGCGACCCAGGCCGGGGCCAATGCCATCCTTACCAAGTTCTCTTCGCCAGAGCTGACCGATTGTCTGGTGGTGGCCGCGCGTACCGTGGTGTTCGCCGAGCGCTGATATATTCAGCGACAAACTCCCCGGCTTGCCGTCGGGGGGGAGTCGGGCATAATTCTCGCCCCTCGCAAGCAATTTGCCGGAATCGCGTATGAAGTTTCTCAGCTCCATTTTGATCGGCTGCGCCCTCTTCAGCGGCCTTGCCCAGGCCTCCAGCAGCCAGGCCTGGAACGAGCAGCGCCAACAGATGCTCAAGGCCTGCCTGGCCGCCAGCCAGTTCAAGAACGCCCACGCCCGCGGCAAGCCCGTGGAATTCGATGACCAGGTGGGCATGAGTGCCTTGCTGATCGAGGGCGTCTACCCACAGAAGCACATGAAGCAGCGCACCGGCACCGAACTGTGCCTGTACGACCGCCAACAGCAACGGGCCTTTGTCAGTGAATGGAGCCCGGAGGCCAAGTGACCGACGGCCCGGGCATGCCGCTGGAGCAGCGTGAGCATGTGTTGCGCCGCTCGTACCGAGCTCACTGCGGCAACGACGAAGCGCGTGTCGGTGACCTTTGTCGCCTTCACCCCTGGGCCTTGCCGCAACCTCGACGACAACGACCTGTGCATCATCTATGAACAGCGGCCGTTCGTCTGCCGCACCTAGCCTGTAGAAATCAACCTGCATATCCCGCTGCGGCCGGAGAACTGAAACTGACACGCCTGTCAGCCAGCAGTCACGCTGCCGACCCGGTTCGGCGGCTATAAGATTGAATACTGACCACCGTTCCCACCCCACTGGCCAAGGTGCCCGCACCGATGCGACGTCCGTCCCGCTCTGCCCTACTTGCCGCCCTGGCACTATTGGCCCTGGTAGTCGCTGGCAGTTGGTTCGCCCAGCGCCAGCCAGCCCCTGCCGCCCGCGCGCAAGCAGCCATCCCGGTGCGCGTGGTCAGCGTCGCGCAGCAGGACGTGCCGCGCTACGCCAGCGCCATCGGCTCGGTGCTGTCGCTGCACAGCGTAGACGTGCGCCCACAGGTCGAGGGGGTGCTGACCCAAGTGCTGGTCAAGGAGGGCCAGTGGGTCAAGCAAGGCGACCTGCTCGCGACCCTCGACGACCGCGCCATACGTGCCCAGCTCGACCAGGCGCGCGCCCAGCTCGGCCAGAGCCAGGCGCAGATCCAGGTAGCCGCCGTCGACCTCAAGCGCTACCGCCTGCTTAGCAGCGATGACGGCGTGTCCAAGCAGACACTCGGCCAGCAGCAGGCACTGGTCAACCAGCTGCAGGCCACGGTCAAAGGCAACCAGGCGGCCATCGCCAACGCCGAAGTGCAGCTGTCGTATACCCAGATCCGCTCACCGGTAACCGGCCGTGTAGGCATTCGCAATGTCGACCCAGGTAACCTGGTGCGCACCAGCGATACCCAAGGCCTGTTCAGCGTCACCCAGATCGACCCCATCGCCGTGGAGTTCGCCCTGCCGCAGCAGATGCTGCCGACCCTGCAAAGCCTGCTCCAGGCACCCGCCCCGGCACTGGTGCAGGCTTACATGGACGCCGACGGCGAACGCAGCCTGCTCGGCGAAGGTCACCTGGCCTTGATCGACAACCAGGTTTCCGCCACCACCGGCACCGTGCGGGTGAAAGCCGAGTTCGACAATAAAGCTGGCCGCCTGTGGCCAGGCCAGTTGGTCACCATACGCCTGCGTACCGCCGTGGATGAAAACGCCCTGGTAGTACCGCCGCCAGTGGTGCAACGCGGGGTCGACGGGTATTTCGTCTACCGCCTGGAGGGTGACAAGGTCACCAGCGTGCCGGTCAAGGTGCTGTACCAGGACAGCGGGCTGAACATCATTGCCGGGGTCAAGCCGGGCGAGCGCCTGGTGCTCGATGGCCAGTCGCGGCTCAAGCCGGGGGCACGGGTCGAGGTCACCCCTAACGCGCCCGCACCGTCGGAAATGGCCGACAGCCGGGGCCAGCCATGAACACGCGCAACGGTGTTTCGGCCTGGTGCATCGACCACCCCATAGCCACCTTGCTGCTGACCTTCGCCTTGGTGCTGCTGGGGGCCATCGCCTTCCCGCGCCTGCCGGTGGCGCCGCTGCCCGAGGCCGACTTCCCGACCATCCAGGTCACCGCCCAGTTGCCTGGCGCCAGTCCGGAAACCATGGCCTCGTCGGTGGCCACGCCCTTGGAAGTGCAGTTCAGTGCCATCCCCGGCATGACCCAGATGACCAGCAGCAGCGCGTTGGGCTCGACCACCCTGATTCTGCAGTTCACGCTGGACAAGAACATCGACACCGCCGCCCAGGAAGTGCAGGCGGCGATCAACACCGCCACTGCACGCCTGCCGCAAGACCTGCCCAACCCGCCGACCTGGCGCAAGGTCAACCCGGCCGACAGCCCGGTACTGGTAATGACGGTCAGTTCCGACCAGATGCCCGGCAACGACCTGAGCGACTACGCCGAAACCCTGCTGGCCCGGCAGCTGAGCCAAATCGAAGGGGTCGGCCTGATCAACATCACCGGGCAACTGCGCCCGGCCATTCGTGTGCAGGCGCAACCCGAGAAGCTGGCGGCCATCGGCCTGACCCTGGCCGACCTGCGCCAGGCCATCCAGCAGACCAGCCTGAACCTGGCCAAGGGCGCGCTGTACGGCGAGCACAGCGTGTCGACCATTGCCGCCAACGACCAGCTGTTCCACCCCGAGGACTACGCCCAACTGATCGTCTCGTACCGTGACGGCGCCCCCGTGCACCTGAAGGACGTGGCGAAGGTAATCAACGGTGCCGAAAATGCCTACGTCAAGGCTTGGTCCGGTGACAAGCCGGGGCTCAACCTGGTGATCTTCCGCCAGCCCGGCGCAAACATCGTCGACACCGTGGACCGCGTCATGGCCGCCCTGCCCAAGCTGCAGGAGATGCTGCCGGCTTCGGTCGAGGTGTCGGTGCTGCAGGACCGCACCCAGACCATCCGCGCCTCGCTGCACGAAGTGGAGCTGACCCTGATGATCGCCGTGGTCCTGGTGATCGGAGTGATGGCGCTGTTCCTGCGCCAGTGGTCAGCGACCCTGGTGGTGTCCAGCGTGCTTGGCGTGTCGCTGATTGCCAGCTGCGCGCTGATGTACATCCTCGGCTTCAGCCTGAACAACCTGACCCTGGTCGCTATCGTCATTTCAGTGGGTTTCGTGGTCGATGACGCCATCGTCGTGGTGGAGAACATCCATCGCCACCTAGAGGCCGGCGATGACAGCCGCACGGCAGCGCTAAAAGGCGCCGGGGAAATCGGCTTTACCGTCGTGTCGATCAGCTTCTCGCTGATAGCCGCGTTCATCCCGCTGCTGTTCATGGGTGGTGTGGTTGGCCGGCTGTTCAAGGAGTTCGCCCTTACTGCCACTTCCACCATCCTGATTTCGGTGGTGGTTTCGTTAACCCTGGCGCCTACCCTCTGCGCGCTGTTCATGCGCCGCCCGCCCGGCGAGCACCAGGGCGGTTTTGGCGAACGCCTGGTCAAATGGTACGAGAAGGGTCTTGACCACGCCCTTGCCCACCAGCGCCTGACCCTCGGTGTGTTCGGGGTAACCCTGGCGCTGGCCGTGGCCGGTTACGTGGCCATCCCCAAAGGCTTCTTCCCGTTGCAGGACACCGGTTTCATCCTCGGCACCAGCGAGGCGGCAGCGGATGTGTCGTACCCGTCGATGATCGAAAAACACCAGGCACTGGCGAAAATCATCGGTGCCGACCCGGCGGTGCGCGCGTTCTCCCACTCGGTGGGCGTTACCGGCAGCAACCAGACCATCGCCAACGGCCGCTTCTGGATCGCCCTGAAGCCACGTGGCGAACGGGATGTATCGGCCAGCGAACTGATCGACCGGCTGCGGCCCAAGCTGGCCCAGGTACCGGGCATTGTCCTGTACATGCGCGCCGGCCAGGACATCAACCTCAGTTCCGGCCCTTCGCGCACCCAGTACCAGTACGTGCTCAAGAGCAACGACGGCGAGGCACTGAACCTGTGGACCCAGCGCCTGACCGAGCGGCTGCGGGAAAACCCGGCGTTCCGCGACCTGTCCAATGACCTGCAACTGGGCGCCAGCGTTACCCGAATCGACATCGATCGCCAGGCTGCGGCCCGCTTCGGCCTGACCACCACCGACGTCGACCAGGCGCTGTACGACGCCTTCGGCCAGCGGCAGATCAGCGAATTCCAGACCGATACCAACCAGTACAAGGTCATTCTCGAACTGGATGCGCACCAGCGCGGCAAGGCCGAAAGCCTCAACTTCTTCTACCTGCGCTCGCCACTGACCAACGAAATGGTGCCGCTCTCGGCGTTGGCCCATGTGGCGCCGCCCAGCACCGGGCCATTGTCGATCAGCCACGACGGCCTATTCCCGGCGGCCAACCTGTCGTTCAACCTGGCACCCGGTGTGGCTTTGGGCGATGCGGTGAGCATCCTCGACCGCACCCAGCGCGAACTGGGGATGCCCGATTCCATCAGCGGCAACTTCCAGGGCGCGGCGCAGGCCTTCCAGAGCTCGCTGTCGAGCCAACCGTGGCTGATCCTGGCGGCGCTGGTGGCGGTGTATATCATTCTTGGCGTGCTGTACGAGAGCTTCGTACACCCGCTGACGATCATCTCCACCCTACCCTCGGCAGGCCTCGGTGCGCTGATTTTACTGTGGGCCATGGGCCAGGACTTCAGCATCATGGGGCTGATCGGCGTGGTGCTGCTGATCGGTATCGTCAAGAAGAACGGCATCCTGCTGATCGACTTCGCCCTCGAAGCGCAGCGCCAACAAGGCCTTACACCGGAACAGGCGATCCACCAGGCCTGCCTGACACGCTTCCGGCCGATCATCATGACAACCCTGGCCGCCCTGCTCGGCGCGGTGCCGCTGATGTTCGGTTTTGGCGCCGGCGCCGAACTGCGCCAGCCATTGGGCATTGCCGTGGTCGGCGGCCTGCTGGTCAGCCAGGCGCTGACGCTGTTCACCACCCCGGTCATATACTTGGCCCTGGAGCGCCTGTTCCACCGCCGCCAGGCTGCCCGCGAGGCAGCGCCAAGTGCCAGTTAGGACAAGACCATGCGTGTGCTGATCATCGAAGACGAAGAAAAAACCGCTGACTACCTGCATCGCGGCCTGACCGAGCAGGGTTTTAACGTCGACCTGGCGCGCGATGGCATCGACGGCCTGCACCTGGCCCTGGAGGGTGATTACGCGGTGATCGTACTGGACGTGATGCTACCGGGTCTGGACGGCTACGGCGTGCTGCGCGCCCTGCGTGCGCGCAAGCAGACCCCGGTCATCATGCTCACTGCCCGCGAACGGGTCGAAGACCGCATCCATGGTCTGCGCGAAGGTGCCGACGACTACCTGGGCAAGCCGTTCTCGTTCCTTGAACTGGTCGCCCGCCTGCAGGCCCTGACCCGCCGTAGCAGCAGCCATGAACCCCTGCAGGTACAGGTGGCCGACCTGTGGATCGACCTGATGGCGCGCAAGGCCACGCGTGCTGGCCAGCGCCTGGACCTGACTGCCAAGGAGTTCTCGCTGCTCAGCGTGCTGGCCCGCCGGCAGGGTGAAATCCTGTCGAAAACGGCGATTGCCGAGCTGGTCTGGGATATCAATTTCGACAGCGATGCCAACGTCGTCGAGGTGGCAATCAAGCGCCTTCGCGCCAAGCTTGACGGGCCGTTCGACAACAAGCTGCTGCACACCATCCGAGGCATGGGCTATGTCCTGGAAAACCGTGCGGGGTAACTCCATCGCGCTGCGCCTGTCGGCACTGTTCATCCTGGTGGCACTGGGCGTGTTCCTGCTGATCGGCTCGGCGTTGTATCGCCAGGTCGACCGCAGCCTGGACCTGCTGCCACAAGCGGAGCTGGATGCGCGTTTCAGCGTGCTTGAATCCACCCTCAACCGCTTCGGTACGCCGGAGCATTGGGCCAAGATCAACAACAAGCTCAACCTGCTCAGCGAAGAGGACAAGCGTATTCGCTTTTGGGTGGTCAGCAGCAACCCGGCCTATGAGTATGGCCACCCCAGCGAGCTGGTACGCGCCTTCGCCGAAGGCCCGCAGGGCATGCGCGACCTGCGCCTGCCCGAGCGGCCCTACCCGTACAAAGTGCTGGTGAGCGAGCTGCCGGCGCTGGGTGAACGGCCGGCGCTGCGCTTCATGATCGGTATCGATACCGAAACCTTCTGGCAGGCCCAGCACAGCCTGTTGGTAGCGATTATCGGCCTGGCGGTGTTTGGCATACTGCTGGCATCGGTCCTGGGCTACTGGGTGGCGCGCATTGGCCTGCGCCCCTTGCTGGCACTGTCCAGAGAAGCTCAGGCGCTGGCCCCCCCGCGCTTGAACGGGCGCCTGCAAACCCATGACCTGGCCCCGGAACTGGCGCAGTTCGCTGATGCCTTCAACGCCGCGCTCGACCGGGTCAGCCAGGCTTATTCGCGGCTGGAAGCGTTCAACGCCGACGTCGCCCACGAACTGCGCTCGCCGCTGACCAACCTCATCGGCCAGACCCAGGTGGCGTTGACCCGGGGGCGCAGTGCCGAGCATTACTTCGAGGTGCTGCAATCGAACCTGGAGGAACTGGAGCGCCTGCGCAGCATCATCAACGACATGCTGTTCCTGGCCAACGCCGACCAGGGCAGCAAGGCCACCGCCCTGACCCAGGCCTCGCTGGCCGAGGAAGTGGCGACCACCCTCGACTACCTGGACTACATCCTTGAGGACGCCCAGGTCAGCGTCAGCGTCAGCGGCGATGCCCAGGCGCCGATCGAGAAGGCGCAGTTGCGCCGGGCACTGATCAACCTGCTGAACAACGCCGTACAGCACACCGCACCGCACCAAGTGATCCAGGTGCAGATCGATGCCGGGCCCGAGCAGGTCAGCATCGCCGTGAGCAACCCTGGCCCGGCGATTGACGACGAGCACTTGCCATTGCTGTTCGAGCGTTTCTACCGGGTGGATGCAGCGCGCACCAACAGTGGTGGCGGTAACCATGGGTTAGGGCTGGCGATCGTCAAGGCGATTGCGCTGATGCATGGGGGGGAGGTGTTTGTGCGCAGTGGTGCGGGGTTGAATACCTTTGGCATGAGGCTGCCGCCCCATACCTGACAAGAGGTCGCGAGCCACAGGGGCTCTAGCATGCGGCTTTGCGCCGAAAGTCCTATTGCTTATGCAGGGATCGTTACCTTTTGCGCAACAGTGCTTATCGCACTTCGCTCTGTTTCAAGTGTATCGAAAGGACTAACTTTAGCTCGTCCTCATTAGCACTTGCACAGCAAGAAGGTAGTTTCAAATGTCCAACAGTATGGGTATTGCCAGCGTTTTCGTCCTGTCGTCCCTGTTGTTGTCGCCCTTGGCCATGGCCGAAGAATCCCCCGCTTTCGTCGCCCGTAATGCCGAGTTCAGCGCGGTCCATCAAGACGCCCGCGAGACCGTAGCCGCACAGCAGGCAGACGCCGCAAAAGACGCACCCCAGACAGCTTCCAAGGCTTCTGTCGATGCCAACGCCGACAGCTGATCAAGCGCTGTCGCTGCATCCGTTTTCCCTTGGCTACGCCATGGGCACCACCGGTGCCGATATGTTAGCCTTTTAAAGCCGCTGCCGATCAGCGGCTTTTTTTATGTGCTGTAACTCTCAGCCCGGCTGTAACGTTCACCTATAAAAAAGACGCACATTCAAAAATAACAACTGCCCCACCGTCAGACCAAAGGAGCTAGTACCGGTGCCTTCCGCGTTTCGTTTTACCCCGCTTTTCATTGCGTTGACTGCAACGATCCCTTACGCCGCCCAGGCAGATGAAGACAAGGCTGATGGCTTCATCGAAGGTTCGTCGTTCAACCTGCATTTCCGTAATGCCTACTTCAACCGCGACAACCACAACGCCGACGTGCGCGACACCCGCGAGTGGGGCCAGGGCGCGGTGGCGCGCTTCGAGTCGGGCTACACACCAGGTGTGGTCGGGTTCGGGCTGGACGCCCATGCCATGCTGGGCCTGAAGCTCGACGGCGGTGGCGGCCATGCCGGCACCAGCATCCTGCCCGAGCATATCAAGGACGATGGCGAGCTGGGCGCAGCCCCGCACGCGTTCTCCACTGCCGGTGCCGCGGTCAAGCTGAAAGCCTTCGACACCGAACTGAAAGCCGGCGACCTGTTCCTCACCAACCCGGTGATCGCCGGCGGTGAAACCCGCATGCTGCCGCAGACTTTCCGTGGTGTGAGCCTGACCAACACCAGCGTCGACGGCCTGCTGCTCGAAGGCGGCCAGGTGAGCTTCACCCACCCGTACAACCAAAGCGGCCACCGCCGCATCGACACCTACTATGGCTCGCTCGGCGAGCACGACAAGAGCAAACACCTGAACTGGGCCGGCGCGTCGTGGAGCGGTACCCCGAACATTACCGCCAACCTGTACGCCGCCGAGCTGAAGGACATCTGGAACCAGTACTACGCCGACTTCGACTACACCTACGTGGTCAACGACCTGGTCAGCCTGAACCCGGGCGTGCACTTCTACCATACCCAGGACACCGGCCAGGCCCTGCTGGGCAAGATCGACAACAACACCTACAGCGTGCACTTCACCGTCAACGCCGGTTACCACAGCGTTACTGCCGCCTACCAGCGGGTCAATGGCAACACGCCGTTCGACTACATCAACCTGGGCGACAGCGTGTACCTGGACAACTCGCGCATGTACTCGGACTTCAACGCCCCTAACGAGCGCTCGTGGAAGCTGCAGTACAACTATGACTTCGCGGGTGTCGGCGTGCCCGGCCTGACCAGCTCGCTGTCGTACTCGCGCGGTGAGGCGGACTTGACCAAGGCCACCCAGGACACCACCCACTACGACTACTACCGCGCCGACGGCAAGAACGCCACGCACTGGGAACGCGACCTGGACGTGAAATACGTATTCCAGGAAGGTGACCTGAAAGACCTGTCGGTGCTGGTGCGCTATGCCACCCACCGTGGCAGCCAGGGCTATGCCTCGATCGACAGCAACAGCGACAACGATGAACTGCGGGTGATCGTCGATTACCCACTGAACGTGTTCTGATCTTGCGCGGCAAGCATCACCTATAACCCTTTGGTAGCGGGTTCACCCACTACCAAAGGTGTACACGGCAAATCGAAAGTGCAGTAAATCGTGATTCCGTCGGACAAATCTTGTCCGACAATCTCTGCTTCCCTAGAATGTCGCCGCCGCGAATGGCCCTGTCCTTGCAGTAGCGAGCATGCCCACCCAATCCCCGCGTCTAGCACTCTACAGGTCGCACCCGGAGCTGATCCTCAACCTGAGCAGTTGCCTTGCCGTGCTCGCCATCGTGGGCATTGTCAGCTACCTGCTGGCCCGCGAGCGCGACAGCGTGGAGTTGTCGGCTGAGCGGGCGGCGAACAACATCGTGCAACTGATCGAAAGCGATATCCTGCGCAACGTCGAACTTTACGACCAGTCGTTGCAAGGCCTGATCTGGGCGGTCGGGCGCAAGGAGCTGCCGCAAATCCCGGGCCCGCTGCGCCAGCGCCTGCTGTTCAACGAGGCCTTCATCGACCGCAAGCGTGGTGACGTGCTGTGGCTGGACCAGCAAGGCAACGTGGTCGGTGATTCCGCCAGCAGCGTGCCGCGCCAGGCCAACTTCGGCGACACGGGGGTGTTCAAGGCGCATCAGCAAAACGCCAACCTCGGGCTGCTGGTAGGTCCGCCCTTCAAGGCCAAGCTCGGCGGCCTGGAATGGTGCATCAGTTTCAGCCGGCGCATTTCCGGCCCCCACGGCGAGTTCGACGGGCTGGCGGCAGGGGCGCTGCGCCTGTCGTATTTCAGTGAACTGTTCAAGCGCCTGGACATTGGCGACGACAGCAGCATCAACCTGTTCAATGCCGACGGCCAGTTGCTCGCCCGCCAGCCTTCCCACCCGCAAGACCTGATGATCGGCACCAACTACGCCGAACGGCCGAACTTCAAGCGCATCCTCAGTGAGCAGAGCGGCAGCTTCACCGCCCGTTCGGCTACCAGCGGCAAGCCGCGCATGTATACCTTCGCCCGGGTCGCGCAGCTACCGTTGATCGTGCTGGTGGTGCACTCGGCTGATGAGGTGTTCCAGTCCTGGCGCCGCACCGCCATTCTGGTCAGCGCGGCAACCGGGGTGCTGTGCGTGGGCATTCTCTGGCTGACCTTCCTGCTGGGTCGCGAATTACGCCGCCGCCACGACGCCGAACAGGGCCTGGCTACGCTGGCCGCCACCGACAGCCTGACGGGTCTGGCCAACCGCCGCCGGCTGGATCAGGTGCTGCGCCAGGAATGGGCCCGCGCCCAACGCAACCGCAAGCCGCTGGCACTGCTGATGGTGGACGTGGATCATTTCAAGGCATTCAACCAGCGACATGGTCATGCCGGTGGCGACCATGCCTTGCGCGAAGTGGCCAAGACCATTGAGGCGTGCATACGCCGGCCGGCCGACCTGGCTGCACGTTATGGGGGGGAAGAGTTCCAGGTGGTGCTGCCGGAGACCGACCTGGCTGGCGCCCAGCTGCTGGCTGAACGCATCAGGGCCAGTGTCGAGGCACTGGCACCGTTTGCCGACGATGCTCACTCAGTCACGGTGAGCATTGGCATCGGCCTGTCCGGCTCCCAGCACGACTTGAGCCGGGTGCTGGGCGCTGCGGACGAAGCCCTCTACCGGGCCAAGGCCAAAGGCCGTAACCGGGTAGAGGGGCCCGAGGCTTAAGAACGGGCGCGGGCGGCGTTACGCAGGGCCTTGACCTGGTCATGGTTGCGCTGCACACCTTGCAGCTGTTTTTCCACCAGGCTATAGGTCGTGTCGGTGGCAGTGCGGCCCAATTTGACCAACTTTTCGCGGGCTTCCTTGTAGGCCTTCAGGGCATGGTCCTCGCCACGCTCCACTTCGTTGAGCACCGCTTCTTCATCCTTGCCGGTGACCATCGACTTCAGGTTGACCCAACCGCGGTGCAGGTCGCCGCTGATGCTGGTGGAGGTTTCCGGGTCGCCGCCCAGGCGGCGCACTTCGCTCTGCAGTTCACCGGCAGCGTTGGCGCATTCGCCGGCACGCTGAACGAAGAACGCTTTCAGTTCTGGGTTCTTCACATCATCGGCCGAGGCCTTGAAACCTTTCTCGCCATCCTTGCTGTACTCGATCAGGTCGTTGAGCACGTCGATAACGTCTTTGTTGGGGTTGCTCATGGTACGAACTCCTTGGCAGGTGATAGTCACCTTTACTGGAGCAGCGTTCGTGCCAACCCTCATAATTCAATAAATTTCTTTCAAATCAATGATTTATAAAAATACGGAGGGAGCGTGGTAGCGGTGTTCTGCATGATTGCCGCTTGGGCCTTCGTGCAGATTGCAGTATGGTCGGCGCTTTTCCACAGCCAGGTGCAGTCTAGATGAAGCCGGAAACCCTCGAACTGCTGGTGACCCGGACCATGCCCTTTGGCAAGTACCAAGGGCGGGCCATTGCCGACCTGCCCGGGGACTACCTGGCCTGGTTCGCGCGCAAAGGCTTCCCGACCGGCGAGCTAGGTGGGTTGCTGGCGTTGATGCATGAGATCGACCATAACGGCCTGGGGGACCTGCTGGTGCCGTTGCGGCACAAACATGGGCGTTGACCTGTTCCGGCCCCTTGACGGGCACGCCCGCCAAGAGGCCATTGGCCCCGATGGGAGTCTTTACCCTTTCACCGGCGCCACCGCCAATTCCACCCGCTCGCTTTTCTTGATCAGCGCATACACCACTGCCGTCAGCAAGCTGCCCGCCACGATCGCCAGCAAATACAGCAACGCATGGTTGATTGCATTGGGGATCAGCAGCACGAACAACCCGCCATGCGGCGCCATCAGCTTGCAGCCGAAATACATCGACAATGCCCCCGTCAACGCACCGCCTGCCACACTGGCCGGGATGACCCGCAATGGGTCCTTGGCGGCAAATGGGATCGCACCTTCGGAAATGAAGCACAACCCCAACGCCAGTGCTGCCTTGCCCGCCTCGCGCTCGCTCTGGGCGAACTTGCGCCGGGCCATGAAAGTGGCGATACCCAAACCGATCGGCGGCACCATGCCGGCGGCCATGGTCGCCGCCATCGGTGCATAGCTCGATGAAGCCAGCAGCCCCACCGAGAAGGCATAGGCAGCTTTATTGATAGGCCCGCCAAGGTCGACACACATCATGCCGCCCAGCAACAGCCCCAGCAGGATGGCATTGGTGGTGCCCATGCTGTCGAGGAAATGGGTGAGGCCCTCGAGCATTGCCGCTACCGGTTGGCCAACCACGTAGATCATCACCAGGCCGGTGAACAGGCTGGCCAGCAGCGGAATGATCAGGATCGGCTTGAGCGCTTCCAGGCTGCTGGGCAACCGGGCCCAGCGGGCAATGGCCTTGGCGCTGTAACCGGCGAGAAACCCGGCGACGATGCCTCCGATGAAGCCTGCACCCAAGGTGCTCGCCAGCAAGCCGCCGATCATGCCGGGGGCCAACCCTGGGCGGTCGGCGATGGACCAGGCGATATACCCCGCCAGCAGCGGGACCATCAGTTTGAACGCGGCCTCGCCACCAATCTGCATCAGCGCCGCCGGCAACGTGCCCGGCTGTTTGTAGGCCTCGATACCGAACACGAACGACAAGGCGATGAGCAGGCCGCCAGCCACCACCATCGGCAGCATGAACGACACGCCGGTGAGCAGGTGCTTGTACACCCCGGTCTTCTCGCCCTTGGCCGCAGCCGTCACCGCTGCGGCGTCAGCGCTGCTTTCCACTTTGCCTTCCGCCAAGGCCTTGTCCAGGGTGGCCCGCGCCTGCTTCAGGGCGATGCCGGTGCCGCAGCGGTAGATGCGTTTGCCGGCAAAGCGCGCAGTGGGTACTTCGATGTCAGCAGCCAGCAGCACCACGTCGGCCTCTGCGATGGCTTCGGCAGACAAAGGGTTGCGCGCACCGACCGAGCCCTGGGTCTCGACAGTGAGCTTATAGCCCAATTGTTGTGCGGCTTGCTGCAGGGCCTCTGCAGCCATGAACGTATGGGCGACGCCGGTCGGGCAAGCAGTGACTGCAACGATGCGCGCGCCTGAACGGTCAGCAACCACAGGGCTACCCGGCACCTCCGCCAGCAAGCGGGCGTTGGCCGCGGCTTCATCGAGGAAGCCTTCGCGGTCAGCCAGGGCCTGCGACGGCGTGCTCTGGAACAGGCGCTTGCCCACAAAGCGGGCCAGGTCCACGGGGCCGGTGCTGACCACCAGCACCCAGTCGGCCTCGGCGATCTGCGCAGCGCTCAGCTGCCGCTCGGGGTGTTCGGCATCTTGCACCTCGACACTGGTGCTCCAGCCACGCCGCTGGGCAGCGGCAGACAGCAAGCGGGCACTCAGCACACTCGACACCTGGCCATTGGGGCAGGCGGTGACAATGGCAATGTTCATCGGCAACCCTCTTGTTGTTCTGTCAGTTGCACTGCGGCCTCCAGCAGTGCCAGCTGCTCGCGATCGCGAATGCCGAAGCCGACCTGGGTTACGGCCTGGGCTGCGATGGCAGTGGCACGGGTCAAGGTCTGCGCGGGCGCTTCGCCTAGCAACAAGCCGTGAACCATGCCAGCCACCAGCGAGTCCCCCGCCCCCACCGTGCTGGCGACCCGCACCTTGGGCGGGCAGGCATGCAAGGCCAGGTCATGGGTGAACCAGCTGACACCTTGCTCGCCCGCCGACACCACCACATGTTCGACGCCACTGGCCAGCAGGCGCTCGGCGGCAGCGCGCTGTTGCGCCGGGTTATCCACAGCCACCCCAAGCACCTCGCCCAGCTCTTCGGTATTGGGCTTGACCAGCCAGGGTGCGCTCTGCAGGCCGACACGCAGGGCGTCGCCGCTGCTGTCCAGGGCCACCTTGAGGCCTTGCGCCTTGAGTTGTTCGAGCAACTGGCGGAACCAGTCGGTATCGATCCCGCGCGGCAGGCTGCCAGCCACCACCACCGCGTCGTGGCCCGAGGCAAGCTGTTCCAGGCGGCGCAGCAAGGCAGTGCGTGCCGCCTCGTCCACTTCCGGGCCCTGGCCGTTGATGTCGGTGACGCGGCCATCCGCCTCGACCAGTTTGATGTTGCTGCGGGTTTCGCCCGGGACGCGCACAAAGCAGTCGGCAAAACCCCGCCAGCCGATCAGCGCCTCGAACGGCTGCAAGTTGTCTTGCCCGAGAAAACCGCCAACGGTCACGCTGTGCCCCAAGTCGGCCAGCACCTGGGCAACGTTCAGCCCCTTGCCGGCAGCATGGCTGTGCTGCGCCTGGCTGCGGTTGACCTGCCCCGGGCGCAGGGTGCCCAGGCCAACGGTGATATCCAGTGCCGGGTTCAATGTGAGGGTGAGGATCTTGGCCATTCAGTAACGCTCCACCAGCGCGCGAACCGCTGCGGCGCTGTCCTGTTGCAGTGCCTCGCGCGCCAGGGCGCGGGCTGTCTGGTGATCGGCCTGGCGGACCAGGGCCTTGACTTCGGCAATACTGCGCGCGGCGACGCTGAGCTCGTCCACGTCCAGCCCCAGCAGCACGGCGACCGCCTGCGGGTCGGCGGCCAGCTCACCGCACACACCTACCCATTTGCCGTGGGCGTGGGCGGCGCGTACGGTCATGTCGATCAGGCTTAGCACCGCTGGGTGCAGGCCGTCGGCCTGGGCCGAGAGGCTGGGGTGGCCACGGTCGATGGCCAAGGTGTATTGGGTCAGGTCGTTGGTGCCGATGCTGAAGAAGTCCACTTCGCGCGCCAGTTGCGGTGCCAGCAGGGCTGCCGAAGGCACTTCCACCATGATGCCCAGCTGCAGGTCGGCCACAGGGTGTTCTGCCCGCAGGCGCTCGACCATGGCCCGCGCCTCGCGCCACTCGTGTACCTGGCCGACCATCGGGAACATGATGCGCAGCGGGCGCTGGTCGGCTGCACGCAACAAGGCGCGCAACTGGTCTTCCATCACCTGCGGGCGCTGAAGGGTCAGGCGTACGCCACGCACGCCGAGAAACGGGTTTTCTTCGGCCGCGATCGGCCAGTAGGGCAGCGGTTTGTCACCGCCGACGTCCAGGGTGCGCACCACCAACGGGCGCCCGTCCAGGCCATCGAGGACACGGCGGTATTCGGCTTCCTGGGTGGCCACGTCCGGGGCTTGCGGGTGGGCCATGAAAATCAGCTCGGTGCGCAGCAGGCCCACGCCTTCGGCGCCCTGCTCCACCACCTTGGCGATGCCGCTGCTGTCGCCAATGTTGGCGAACACCTCGACAGCGTGCCCATCGCGGGTGACGGCGGGCTCGAAGCGGTTGGCCCAAGCGGCCTGCAGACGCTGCTCGCGCAGGTCGCGCTCGGCCAGCGCCCGTTGCAGTTCATCCGCTGGCGGGGCGACG
Source organism: Pseudomonas sp. BN607 (assembly GCF_029871175.1). Taxonomy (NCBI): domain Bacteria; kingdom Pseudomonadati; phylum Pseudomonadota; class Gammaproteobacteria; order Pseudomonadales; family Pseudomonadaceae; genus Pseudomonas; species Pseudomonas sp. BN607. Next base: position 12,278 of record NZ_SSOE01000063.1, on the reverse strand, counting down.
CTGACCAGGCCGCGCTGGCCATCGAGCAGCAGCGCTGTGCCGCTTTCCAGCAACAGTACCGACGCACCTGCGCCGACCACTGCCGGGATGCCCAGGGCACGCGCGACAATGGCACTGTGGGCGGTGGCACCGCCCTGGGCGGTCACGATACCGGCGACCCGTTCGGGGTCCAGGCGGGCGACATCGGACGGGCCGACTTCGGTCATCACTAGCACGTAGGGTTGCTCGGGCTCGACCTGCGCCTGCACGCCACACAACTGCGCCAGCACGCGGCGGCCAATGTCACGCAGGTCGGCGGCGCGCTCGGCGAGCAAGGCATCGTGCAGCGATTCCTGCTGACGGGCGGCCGCTTCAATCACGGCCATCCATGCCGCCGCAGCACTTTCGCCCTGGGCCAGGCGCTGCTCGACATCGTCGCTCAGGGCAGGGTCGGCGAGCATTTCCTGGTGGGTGACGAAGATCTCCCCAATCGCCTTGTCGCTGCGCTGCACCAAGGCCTGCAGTTCGCCGTTCACGGTAGCCAGGGCTTCGCGCAGTTTCTGCCGCTCCTGCGCACACGATTCGCCGCGCAGGGGGTAGTCGAACGCCCGCTCCACGCACACATGCGCCGGGCCACAGGCAATGCCGGGGGCCGCACCCACGCCCTGAATGTGGCTGCCGGCAACGGGGGCCTGCAACACTTCAGGTACGAGATTGGCAACGGGCGCAACGCTCTGCGCCAGCGGCTCCACCTCCTCGCCCAATCCCTGTTCGATGGCGGCCAGCAGTACTGGCAAGGCGTCGGCGGCAATACCTGGCTCGGCCACCAGTTCCAGCGCCTGGCCGCGGCGGGCGCCAAGGCTCAGCAGCTTGCTCAGGCTCTTGACCGACACAGCCGGCTGCGCACTGTCGGCCAGTCGCACACGGATCTCACCTTCAAAGCCTTTGGCCAATTGCGCCAGCACCTTGGCCGGGCGGGCATGCAGGCCATGGGGGTTAGCCAACACGATACGCGCACTGGGCCAGTCGGCCGGCGCCTCGCCACCCAGCACTTCCAGCACAGCTCGGCTGCTGGTGGCCTGGTACAGCGTCTGCCCGCGGCCTTCGATCAGCACTTCGCACAGGCGCTCGAGCAAGGCCTGGTGCGCAGCGCCGAGGCTGGCCAGGCAGAACAGGCCGTTGAGCGGCTGGTCGCGGTAACGCAACGGCTGTTGCGGGGTGATGAAGGCCAAGCCCGGCTGGCGCACCTGGCGCTCGCTGTGCAGCCACCACAAGCCCTCGCCCAAGGGCAGAGGCTCGGCCTGTTGCAGCACTGCGGCAAAGCCACTGTCAACACAGTCGGCGCGCTGCAACAAGCGGGCACCGCGCCAGGCCAGCTCGTCAAAATCTTCGGCTGGCAGGTTCAGGCCGACCAGTTGTGCATCCAGCGCCAGCGCCTGGGGCGCCCCCTGCAACAGCTTGAGCAGCGCCTCGGCAGAACTGGCCCGGCGCAGCGCTTGCGCCAGATCGGTCTCGCCCAGGGCTCGGGTCAGCAGTTGCAGAAGGCGCAGGTGTTCGTCGGAACGGGCGGCGATACCAATGGCCAGGTACACCATCTGGCCATCGCCCCAGTCCACCCCCTCGGGGAACTGCAACAGGCGCACGCCGGTGGCATACACCAGGTCACGGGTTTGCGGCGTGCCGTGCGGGATGGCGATGCCCTGGCCAAGGAACGTTGAGCCTTGCGCTTCGCGGGCTTGTAGCCCCTGCAGGTAACCGTCGGCGACCAGGCCATCGGCAACCAGCCGCTCCGCCAGCAGGCGCAGTGCGCCGGCTTTGTCGGCGGCCACCTGGCCCATGGCTATCTGCTCCTTGGCGAGCTCGAGCATGACCTTCTCCTTTTGCAGTTCCCGTTCGGGTACTGGAGTATTGTTGTGAAATTCACATAAAGGGCCAGTAAACAGCCTTGCAGGGACGGCAGCCGAGGCAGAAAATTAGGCGGCTGAAACGTTTAATCTGACCAAGTGGCCACGTTACTCGATAATCTGCCGAGGAAAAAGCCCCATCCTGTCGGACAATTGCGACAATGGTCGTCTGCGCGTAATGGCTGATCCGGGTCAAACTACCCGGTCCGCTTTACTGCCAGCCCCGGTAATAACAAGGAAAATTCGGTGAAACTCAGCGATATCGCCCGTCTGGCCGGTGTGTCCGTGACCACTGCCAGCTACGTCATCAATGGCAAGGCTGAACAGCAGCGCATCAGCAACAGCACTGTCGAGCGGGTACGCGCGGTGGTCGAGGCCCATGGCTTCACCCCCAACCCGCAAGCTGCTGGCCTGCGCAGCCGGCATACCCGCACCCTGGGCTTCATTCTCCCGGATCTCGAGAACCCCAGCTACGCCCGCATTGCCAAGCAGCTGGAGCAAGGCGCCCGCGCCCGTGGCTACCAGCTGCTGATCGCCAGCAGTGACGACCAGCCAGACAGCGAACGCCAGTTGCAGCAACTGTTCCGTGCACGCCGCTGCGATGCACTGTTCGTTGCCAGCTGCCTGCCACCCGAGGATGACAGTTACCGCGAGCTGCAGGACAAAGGCCTGCCGGTGATCGCCATCGACCGCCGCCTGGACCCTGCACACTTCTGCTCGGTGATCAGCGATGACCGCGACGCCAGCCGCCAACTGGCCGCCAGCCTGCTCTGCGCCGCGCCACGCAGCATCGCCCTGATCGGCGCCCGTCCCGAGCTGTCGGTCAGCCAGGCGCGTGCCGGTGGTTTCGACGAAGCCCTGCAAGGCTATGCCGGCGAAGTCCGCCGCTACCAAGGCGAAGCGTTCAGCCGTGAATGTGGCCAGCGCCTGATGCAGCAACTTATCGACGATCTGGGCGGCTTGCCGGATGCCCTGGTGACCACCTCGTACGTGCTGCTGCAGGGGGTGTTCGATACCCTGCAGGCGCGCCCCGCCGACTCCCGCCAGCTACGATTGGGCACCTTCGGCGACAACCAGTTGCTCGATTTCCTGCCGCTGCCGGTCAATGCCATGGCCCAGCAGCATGGCCAGATCGCCGCCATCGCACTGGAGCTGGCGCTGGCCGCCATCGAGGAAAAACGCTACGAACCAGGCGTGCATGCCGTTGGCCGAACGTTCAAGCAACGCCTTCCAGCGGCCTGAACATGCGCCTGATCGACACCCACACCCACCTGGACTTCCCCGACTTCGACGCCGACCGCCCACGCCTACTGGCCAGCGCGGCGGCACGCGGGGTGGAGCGGATGGTGGTGTTGGGGGTGTACCAGACGAACTTCCAGCGGGTGTGGGAGCTGGCCTGTACCGAGCCGTGCCTGTTCGCCGCGCTGGGCCTGCACCCGGTCTACCTCGACCAGCATCGGCCCGAGCACCTGACGCAGCTGCGGGAGTGGTTGGAGCGCCTGCGCGCAGACCCGCGGCTATGCGCCGTGGGCGAGTTTGGCCTGGACTACTACCTCGATAACCTGGACAAGGTACGCCAGCAGGCGCTGTTCGAAGCACAACTGCAGATGGCCTGCGATTTCGAACTGCCGGCGCTGCTGCATGTGCGCCGCAGCCATGCCCAGGTGATCGCCACGCTGAAGCGCTACAAGCCGGTGCGGGCAGGCGTGATCCATGCGTTCGCCGGCAGTTATGAGGAGGCCCGCGAATACATCAAGCTGGGTTTTCGGCTCGGCCTGGGCGGTGCGGCGACCTGGCCGCAAGCGCTGCGGCTGCGCAAAACCCTGGCGCGGCTGCCGCTGGACAGCGTGGTGCTGGAGACAGATTCACCCGACATGGCGCCGGTAATGTACCCGGGCGTGAGGAACAGCCCCGAGCACCTGCCAGAGATTGCCGAAGCGCTGGCTCAAGTGATGGGGGTGGAGGTTGGCGCGCTGGCAGATGCCAGCAGTCGCAACGCCTGCGAGTTGTTTGGCTGGTAGCTGAAAGCGCTCCATCTTCATGGGCCTCTTCGCGGGCAACCCGCAAAGCGGCCCATGAGTTGCTTCAGACCAACACCGTCCACAGCGCAAACCCGGCATACCACAACACCGCACAGCGCAGCAGCAGCTCCCACAGGCTGTCCAGACGCCCCAACCCGCGCTGGCTGTCTTCTTCTTCGGGAATGTCATCGGCAATGCGCCCGACCCGGGCTACCAGGTGCGCAGCGCTGATATGCCAGTTGAGCACTTCGTGCAGCATCACCCGCGTCACCGCCAGGAAGTTGCCCACCAGGGCAAAGCTCAATGCCAGTGCCCGCACCGGGAGCCAGTCCATGACGTGCCGCAGCTGCTCGGCCCGCGCCTTCAGCGCCGGCTGCTTGCTATGTTCACCGCACAGTGCCAGCAGCCGATAGGCCAGTGCCGCCCCAGGGCCCAACACGAAATACCAGAAGATCACCGCAAAAAAGCCCTGGTACACCTGCCACAACAAGTTGCCCTGCACCCGCACCAGCAGGCTCTGCGGCTCATCGGCCGCCAGGCCCAAGTCACGCTCGGCCACATGCAGCGCCGCCTGGTCATCACCGCGCCGCCAGGCATCACGGAACGGGCCCAACGAGGCCTTGGCATCACCACGGCCGAGGCTGTAGACCAGCACCAGCAGGTGCACCGGCAGGGCCAGCAAGCCGTAGGCCACAGGCTCCAGTACATGCAGCAGCAACACCAGCAGGGCTACCGGGGCCAGCACCAGGATGGCCAGCGTCCACCAGGGGTGAACCTTGCCGCTGCGCTCCAGGCGCACCAGCTCGCCAAGGAAGAACCCGTCGCGCTGCACCTGATGACGCAAGGCCGAGAATTTCTCGACCCACAGCGCCAGCAACAACACCAGAAAACTCATGCCTTGTCCTCGTTGTGCTGCAGCGCCTGGCGGTAGCGCGGCCAGTCGAACGCCGGGCCGGGGTCGCTCTTGCGCTGCGGGGCAATGTCGCTATGGCCCTGGATGCGGCCCAGGTGGATGGCCGGCCAGGCGCTGCGGATGTGCCGGGTGAGTTGCTCCAGCACGGTGTACTGGGCATCGGTATAGGGCTGGTCGTCGGTGCCTTCCAGTTCGATGCCGATGGAAAAGTCGTTGCAGCCTTCACGCCCGTCGAAGCAAGACACACCCGCGTGCCAGGCGCGGTCGCGCAACGAGACGAACTGGGTCACTGCGCCGTCACGCTCGACAAACAGGTGCGCCGACACGGTCAAGTGGTTGATGCTGGCGAAGTACGGGTGTTCGTCGGGGTCCAGGCGGTTCTGGAAGAACTGCTGGACCTTGCCGGTACCGAAGCAGGCCGGCGGCAGGCTGATGTTGTGGATCACCAGCAGGGAAATCGATTCGCCTTCGGGGCGGGCATTGAAGTTTGGCGAAGGGCAGTGGGTGATTCCAGTTCCGTGGAACCAGCCAGTGGCACGGTCCAATTGCATGGGGCAGATCCTGAAAGCGCCGTGAACAGAGCCACAGTATGCCCTGCGGCCACGGCGCTGTGCATGTGAATGATTGTAATACGAGCAACCATGGCGGGATCGGTGTGCCCGCGAAACAGACCTCGCGGTCGTCGGCCCCGGCTGCGGCCACGGGATCGCCACCTGCGCGGGCCTACGCCATACAACCGCGGCTAGGTGCGCAAGCCGTCAAGCACCGCTTCCAGCGCCCGCTCGAACAGCAACCCGTCATCCAGTACGCGAACTTCGTTGCGTTGCAGGGCTTTGGCCAGGCTGGTACTGCTCCACTCGCGCACCTTCATGCCGGTGCGGTTGGCGAACACCAGCCGGTCGCTGGCGGCAATACGCGCTACCAACTTGCAACGCAACGGTTCGTCTTCATCGAATACCTCAACCCAGGTGCCGATACGCAGGCGCTGGGCCTGGCGCAGCGCTCCAGCCTGGCCGTCGTCGATCCGCAGCGGTGCGCAGGCAGGTTCTTCGGCGATGGCCAGCACGATTTCCTCGGCGACCAGCACGTCGATCGAGGGTTGGCTCTCGCCCCCCGGCTGCTGCGCGGCACCCGCGCAGGCACGCAGGTGCAATTGCTCCAGTTGCAGGAAAAACTCCCGGGTGGCTTGCGAGTCCAGCGCCACGCTGGCCAGGCCATCACGCAACGCCTTGAGCAAGCCGGGCACCTGCTGCAACAAGGCTTGCGGCTCATGGGTTGGGGTGATGCTGGCCAGTAGTGTGTCCATTGCCTGCAGAGCGTCCTGCCAGGCTTGCGAGGCTTCGCCCTGCTTGAGCCATGCCAGCAGCAGCACCTGGCTCCAGGCCTGTACCAGCATCTGCACCACCACCTGCGGCAACACCCTGCCGCGCAGGCGCTGGTTGAGTACTTGCTGAACCTGCTGCCGGGCTTGCAACGCCCGGGCACGGCCTTCTTCAGCATCGCGAGTGCGCTGCTCTAGCAACTCGTTGCGCCGCCGCTCGTCCTGGTTGAAGGCGAGGAAGTCCTCCAGCAGCTCGGTGAACAGGCTGGCATCCTCGGCAAAATCATTGAGCAGGCGCTGAACAATACGCTGTACCCGCAAATGCAGGCTGTCACGTAGGCCTTCGCCACCGCATTCCCAGCCAATCGCCGCACCGGCGATTTCGTTGAGCAGACGGCGCGCCGGGTGGCTGGACCGGCTGAACAGCCCCTTGTCCAGCAATGCCACCTTGAGCAGCGGGATATGCAGATGCGCAATCAACGCCCGCAGGCTGGCCGGCAGGTTGTCGTCGTTGTGGATGAAGGCGAACAGCAGGCCAACCAGGTTGATCATGTCTTCGTCGGCCACGGACAGGCGCCGGCGTGTACCGCTGCGCACGCTGACCCGCAACAGCAGTTGCTCCAGCTGCTGGCCGAGGTCGAAATCATCGGCTTCGTGGCTGGCAGGCGCATAACGCTGCAGATGCGACAGCAGCCTGAGCAGGTCTGCGCTACTGATCGGCTGCGCCGCAGCCACCGCCTGCAAGCGCGGGGCAAACTGCCCGCGCAGCGGGGCGAGCAGGGTTTGCAACGAGGCAAAGAACGCCTGCCCTGCCGCATCCGCGTCCACCTCCTGACCAAGCTGCACCGGCCCTCGTCGTGCAGGCATGCGCCGGTCTTCGGCACGCCTGCGCGGTGCCGGTTGCAGCTCTGGCAGAACACCGGCAGCAGCCAGCAACTGGTTGGCTTCGCCGTAGATCACATCGGCATCGCGTAGCACATAGCGCTCGAACAGCTTCAGCAGCACCAGCTTGACCCGCAGGCCAACCCCCAGGCTGCGCCCGGCGTCGAGGAAGTACTCGCATAACGCGGCAGGCCCCACCGGGTTGTGTTGCTCGAACACAGGGCGGTCGAGCAACACCTGCAAGCGCAGACCCAGTTGCTGCAAGGCAATGCCATCGCGTGACAGCACCCGCGCCACCATGCCTTCGACAGCGGCGGCCCGCTCTATCTGGCCCTTGTTGCGCGAGCTCACAGGCTCGACCAGAGGCGCCAGCAGGTCGGCCTGGCCGATGCGGGCAAAGGTGTCGTAGAAGGTATCCAGAAAGCCACGCTCGATGCTTTTACGCTTCAGGCGCAGGTCGCGCATGGCTTCGAAGTACAAGTTCTGGTCACCGCGGTCGAAGGCCTTGTCGGCCATTTCGAAGAGGGTGTCGTCGGCGTTATCGAACAAGTCCTGCAAACCCTGGCGCAACTGCAGGGCGGCCTTGTCGCGCACTTGCAGCAGCAACACCGGAAGGCAAGGCAGGGGCGCACGCCCGCCTCGGTCGATGGCCGCCACCAAGGGCACCACCTTGCCTTCTTTATGCATCCTGGACTCCTTGCAGGGTGTCTCGCCCGGAGGGGCTTAAGATCGTCAAAGCTATGACGCCAAATACTGGTCGCTATTATCGGGAAAAAATCGCACAGCTGCCAGCGCCGTTTCACTGGCTGGTTAAAGACCGTGATTTCCCCCGGTTGCTCGCAGGGCCCGACCAAAGGTCATCGCCAAGGCGGCTGTACACACCAGCCCCCTGCCCTATAATCGCGGGCATCTAGCTTGTGGAGCCGACCATGCCGAACCTACGCCTTGCCGACCTGACCGCTGAAATTGAAGCCAACGTGCGCCGCGCGCTGTTGGAAGACATCGGCAGTGGCGATATCACCGCGCAGTTGATCCCGGCCGAGCGCCTGGCCAAGGCGACCATCATCACCCGCGAAGACTGCGTAGTCGCCGGCACCGCATGGGTGGATGCCGTATTCCGCCAGCTCGATCCGCGGGTGGCAGTGCACTGGCAAGTGGCTGACGGCGAACGGGCCACAGCCAATCAGCCGCTGTTCCACCTCGAAGGCCCGGCCCGTTCGCTGCTCAGTGGTGAACGCAGCGCGCTGAACTTCCTGCAGATGCTGTCGGGGGTCGCCACCCGTGCACGCTTCCTCGCCGACCTTGTGGAAGGCACCCAGGTACGCTTGCTGGACACCCGCAAGACCTTGCCAGGCCTGCGCCTGGCGCAAAAATACGCGGTCACCTGTGGCGGCTGTGACAACCACCGCATTGGCCTGTACGACGCCTTCCTGATCAAGGAAAACCACATTGCAGCCAGCGGGGGAGTGGCCGAGGCGGTGGCCGCGGCGCACCGGATCGCCCCGGGCAAGCCTGTGGAAATCGAGGTAGAGAGCCTGGACGAGCTGCGCGAAGCACTGGCCGCTGGCGCGGACATCATCATGCTTGATGAGCTGAGCCTGGATGAAATGCGCGAAGCGGTGCGCATCACTGCCGGCAAGGCCAAGCTGGAGGCCAGTGGCGGGGTCAACGAGACCACCTTGCGGGTAATTGCCGAGACAGGTGTGGACTACATCTCGATCGGGGCGATGACCAAGGATGTGAAGGCGGTCGATTTGTCGATGCGCTTGAGCCTGTAAGCTGATTGCGGGTAACAAAAAACCGGCTTCAGAGCCGGTTTTTTGTTGGGGGCGCTCTGCGCCCCGCTGGATCAGAACGAGGCGTTGGCCAGCCCGTCCAGGTAGCGCTCAACGTCCAGTGCCGCCATGCAGCCGGCACCGGCCGAGGTAATGGCCTGGCGATAAACGTGGTCGGCCACGTCGCCGGCAGCGAAAACACCCTCGACGTTGGTGGCGGTGGCATTGCCTTCGCGGCCACCGTTCACCACCAGGTAACCGTCCTTCAGGGTCAGCTGGCCTTCGAACAGCGAAGTGTTCGGGGTGTGGCCAATGGCGATGAACACGCCGTCGACCTTGATTTCGTCGCTGCTGCCGTCGTTGTTCTTCAGGCGCGCACCGGTTACGCCCATGTTGTCACCCAGCACTTCGTCCAGGGTGGCGTTGAGCTTGAGCTCGATCTTGCCTTCGGCCACACGGGCGTTCAGCTTGTCGACCAGGATCTTCTCGGCGCGGAAGGTCTCGCGGCGGTGTACCAGGGTCACCTTGCTGGCGATGTTGGCCAGGTACAGTGCTTCTTCTACGGCAGTGTTGCCACCACCCACCACAGCGACCGGCTTGTTGCGGTAGAAGAAACCGTCGCAGGTGGCGCAGGCCGAAACACCCTTGCCCATGAAGGTTTCTTCCGACGGCAGGCCCAGGTAGCGAGCGCTGGCGCCAGTGGCGATGATAAGCGCGTCGCAGGTGTACTTGCCGCTGTCACCCTGCAGGGTGAACGGCTTGTTGGCCAGGTCGACGGCATTGATGTGGTCGAAGACGATTTCGGTTTCAAAGCGCTCGGCATGCTCTTGCATGCGCTGCATCAGCGCCGGGCCGGTCAGGCCGTGGGGGTCGCCCGGCCAGTTGTCGACTTCGGTAGTGGTGGTCAGCTGGCCGCCGGCCTGCATGCCGGTGATCAGCAGCGGCTTGAGGTTGGCACGTGCGGCATACACCGCGGCGCTGTAACCGGCAGGGCCGGAACCAAGAATGATGACGCGCGAATGACGTACTTCGGACATGTCGAACTCCTGTCGAGCGGGCCGGTATCCGATACCGGCGGCGCCAGCTGGAAAATTAAAAAGGACCCACGCAGCACTTGGGGAAGGCTACAACGCGCAGGCCCGGAAAGCGGAAAGTTGAGCGCACTGTAGCGAGGTCGCAAAGATTAAGGAAATATCCTTAGACAATCCACCTCATAGGCATCGTCTATGCTGCGATTTCATCGATAGCCAAGCCGCTGGCGCTTTTGTTACAGGCCGTTTCCCACCCGCTACCCGCCTTTCGTCGGCGCGGCAAACTCGGTAAGGTCAGCGCGTTTTCCTTCTCTGCGGAGTGTCTCGATGCAAGCCCCTGTCCTCTCTGGCCCCCAATACCTGCGCGAAGGCCTGAAACTGGTGCTGAGCCCCAACCTGCGGTTGTTCGTGCTGCTGCCGCTGGCGGTGAACCTGCTGCTGTTCGGTGGCCTGGTCTACTTCGCCGGCCACGAGTTCGCCGTGTGGCTGGATGCCCTGATGCCAACATTGCCAGACTGGTTGAGCTTCCTCAGCTACATACTCTGGCCACTGTTCGTCGCCCTTCTGGTGCTGATGGTGTTCTTTACGTTCACCCTGGTGGCCAACATCATTGCCGCGCCGTTCAACGGGTTCCTGGCGGAAAAGGTGGAGGTGGTGGTCCGTGGCGAAGACAACTTCCCCGCCTTCAGCTGGGGCGAGCTTGTGGCCATGGTGCCACGTACCTTCAGCCGCGAAATGCGCAAGCTGGGCTACTTCCTGCCACGCGCCATCGGCCTGTTCATCCTGTCGCTGATCCCGGTGGTCAACGTGGTGGCAGCGCCGCTGTGGCTGATCTTCGGCGTGTGGATGATGGCCATCCAGTACATCGACTACCCCGCGGACAACAACAAGATGAGCTGGCAGGACATGCTGGCCTGGCTGCGCCAGAAGCGCTGGCAATCGCTGGGCTTTGGCGGCATTACCTACCTGGCGTTGCTTATCCCGGGGGTGAACGTGCTGATGATGCCGGCGGCAGTGGCCGGGGCTACGTTGTTCTGGGTGCGGGAACGTAACTGATCTCTCGCGGCACGTTGCACATCCCGCTTGCCACGACCGGTCACTATGGGAGCGGCTTTAGCCGCGAACACCGGCGGAGCCGGTGCCATGCACCGTGTTGGATCCTTCGCGGGACAAGCCCGCTCCCACAGGTACCCCCGCAGGCTTGAGGCTGGTGCAGTACCTGTGGAAACAACTGGCTTGCTCAATTTCCAGAAGCTAGCGCGATCCCCTGTGGGAGATTCTATGGTTTTCAGCAAGCCAATTTCCGGCTTTTGGTGACGTATTCGCCCTGATCTCGCATCAGGGCGAATGCGACGCGAGCGAGCTTGCGAGCCAAGATCACTAGTGCCTGGGTCGTTGCTTTACCGTTGCTCCGATACTGCTCATACACGTCCTTCCAGGTAGTTGACCTACTGGCCGACATCGCTGCGTTATGCAACAAACGACGAATCTCCGAACAGCCTCGCTTTGTAAGGCGGCGGCGTCCATTCTTTTGCCCGGAGTCATTCACTCGCAGGTCCATCCCCAAGAAGGCGATGTAAGCGTCACTGCTTTTGAATTCGCCTCTGATAAACGCCATTACCAGTGCTGACGCTGTGAGAAAACCAATACCTTCCACGGCCTGGCAGCGAATAACCTGTTCAAGCAGCCCTGCCTCTCGCAATACTTCTTTGATCTTCTTTTGTATCAGCAAGTCCAGCCGTTCTATCGACTTGACGAAGGTTTCGAAGGCTGCTTTCAACAGGCCCTCGTTAGCCCAGCTCTGCGTCATTGCAGTACGGGCCGATACCAGCGCAGCCCTGCGCCGCAGAAGGCTCTGCAGCTTGCCGTAGACGGCGGGAGGCGGGGTCCAAGGGCGAAGATCCTCACCCTCGTTTTTCAGAAAACGGGACAGCAACCGCGCATCGGACGGGTCAGTTTTGACTCGGCCGCCAACACTCTTGCGATAGTTACTCAGTTGAAATCCATCAATGACATAAACATCAAAGCCCATGCCGTGGGCTAGCTCGACCAGATCCAAGTGATAGATGTTGGTCGCTTCAACGGCGATAGCCGTGTTCAGTGGCTGCTGCTTGAGCCACTTATTGATTTCAGATTTGGAGTTTTTCAGCTTGATGATCTCATCACGCTCCTCGTGATGGATCACCAATTCAGCTTTTGCAACGTCCGCTCCAATGATCGACTTCACTACCTGCATTGCCATCGGCGGCTCTCCACGTTATGGTTTTTCGGCTTGAAGGGCTTTCACCAAGAGGCGCTGGCTTGCTTCTATCGTCGCTTGCAAACGATGCATTCTTTATCGGCGCTTTGGTGGAAGGGGTGGGGCGATGTCTCCCACGGTCTGTACTGCTCGTAACAGTCAGAATCGGGCATTTAGTCCCACCACCCCTTCAAGTCTAACCATACAAGCGGG